>JAYGDV010000259.1:0-9830 GCA_046582735.1 Planctomycetota bacterium | reverse complement strand
CTCGATCTCCGCCTGGAGCTCGAGCCACTGAAGCTCGAGCTCCGCCAGCTCGATCTGGAGCTCTTTCTCACGCCCCTGCTTGAGGGGTGAATATTCCAGGGGGTTCTCCTCGTACTCGCGGTGGATCTCCTTGAGCTCGCCTCCGAACTTTTTCATCTGCCCATCTATTTTCCTGCACCGCGACTCGAGCCTCCCAAGGCTGGAACGCAGCTGCTTGCGCTGCTGGTACCCGGCACCTCCCTTACCCGGCTGGCTGGCGGGGCCCTGCTTTTTCTTCCGGGCCTGCTGTGCCTCCTCCCTCCCGGCCGCATCCTGCTCCATCCTGTAGACATAGGATTCGTAGGTGTCGGGATAAAGAACCACCCGCCCCTTGCCGACATCGACAATGTTCGAAGCGACAAGGCTGACGAAGGTCCGGTCATGGCTGACAAAGAAAACGGTCCCCGCATATTCGGCGAGGGCCTGTGCCAGGGCCTCCACGGTCTCGAAATCCAGGTGGTTGGTGGGTTCATCGAGCAGGAGGACCGGCCGGCGCCCCAGGAGCAGGCCGGCAAGACACACCCGCGCACGCTCCCCGCCGCTGAGAATCGAGATCTTTTTTTCCACCTCCTCGCCACTGAACAGGAAACTCCCCGCCACCCTCAGGATCTCCTGGCGCTCCACCCCGGGGGCGGCAGCCTGGTCGAGGTGGGTATAGATATCCAGGCCGGGGTTGAGAGCGCTGTAGACATGCTGGGCGTAATAGGCAACCTCCAGCCCGTGGCCCCAGGAATATTCACCTTCCAGCCGGGCAAGCTCGCCGGCAATGGTGCGCAGGAAGGTCGTTTTCCCCTCGCCGTTGTCGCCGAGAACCGCGACCTTCTCACCCCGCTGGATCTCGAAGCGGATCGATGAGGCCACCTCGCTCTCGCCGTAGCCGATTGCAAGCCCTTCGCAGCGCAGGGCGAGCCCCCTGCGGACGTCGATTTCAGGAATCTTGATTCTTGCGGTACGAATACGGTGCTCAACCTCGATCTTCTGCAGCTTATCGAGTTGCTTCATCTTTGACTGCGCCCGCGAGGCTGTCGATGCCCTCACCTTATTGCGGGCGATGAAATCCTCCATCTGTTTGCGCCGGGCATCCACGTTCCTGTTGCGTCTTTGCTTTTCGACCTGGCGCTCAGCCTTGAAGGCCAGGAAGGGCTCAATACCGCCGGGAAAAAGCGTCAGCTCTCCACGCTCGATTTCCAGGGTCGACTCACACGTCCTCTTGAGAAATTCCCGGTCATGGGAAACGATCAGGAAGCCGCCGTTGAAGTCCGCCAGGAACAGCTCGAGCAGGATCAGCGTCTTGAGATCGAGATAGTTCGTCGGCTCGTCGAGAACAAGAAAATTGGGTTCGCCCAGGAGCATCGCGGCAAGCTTCACCCTGGTCTGGTAGCCGCCGGGAAGATCAACGACCTTTGCCTCGAGGATCTCGTTCTTCAGATCGAAACGCCCGGCCGTCTTGCCGCACTGCCAGCTCTCGCAGCCGCTGTCACGCTCGAGAAACTGGAGAACCGTTTCGTCCGGCCCGAAGGAATCCTCCTGCTTGAGGTAACCGAGGCGCAGCGCGGAGCTCC
Organism: Planctomycetota bacterium; assembly: GCA_046582735.1. Taxonomy (GTDB): domain Bacteria; phylum Planctomycetota; class UBA8108; order UBA8108; family UBA8108; genus UBA8108. The sequence goes on along the minus strand of JAYGDV010000259.1, from coordinate 8,229 downwards.
TCTTCAGCCGTCCCCCATCAAGCTCCTCCTCGCCAAGGATCAGCTTGCAGAGCGTGCTCTTTCCCGAGCCGTTGCAGCCGATCAGCCCCATCTTGTCCGAGGTCGAAAACTGCACGCTGGCGTCATCGAGAATCGGCTGCTTGCCGTAGCTCTTGAGTGCTTCACTGAACTGGATCAGGACCGGCATGAGGCTGGAATTCTCGCTGCTGAAAAAGGCCGTAAAGAACACAGCCTAACGGGGCGGCCCCCGGGTTCCAAGTCTTCCTCCGGAACTCGCGGCGCACTGGCACCCGGCGAACGGGTGAGTTAATGTGACTCCATGAAAAATCAAACCGCCGAATTCCTGCTGGAGCTCTCAACCGACCTGGTCGAGGCGATGGGGAGTCGCAGGGAGGATGCCCGCGTCGTCGCGGACCACCTTGTCGAAGCCCAGCTGGCCGGGCACGACTCCCATGGCATCATCCGGCTGCCCCAGTACTACGCACATGCCTGCGAGGGCAAGGTCGATCCCCGTGCCGAGGTCGAGGTGGTCAGGGAGTCGCCGACTACGGCGCTCCTCGATGGCCACTATACCTGGGGCCAGGTGACCGCCATGCGGGCGATTGAGCTTGGAATCTCGAAAGCACAGGAAAACGGGATCGCCGCCCTCAGCCTGCGAAACTGCTACCACGTCGGGCGGGTGGGTGTTTACCCCCTGGCGGCGGCAGAGCGCGGCTTCATCGCGCAGGTCCACTGCAATGGCCACGGTGTCTGCCGGGTGGCGCCCTGGGGAGGCACGGAGCCGCGGCTGGCGACCAACCCGGTCGCCATCGCCATCCCGACCAGGACAGAACCCCTGCTGGTGGACATCACCACCAGCGTGGTGGCCGAGGGGAAGGTCAGGATCTCCCGCAACGCGGGCAAAGAAATCCCGGAAGGCTGGGTTCTCGATGCCGGGGGCAAACCAACGACCAACCCGGCTGATCTTTACGAAGGTGGCACCCTGCTCCCCCTCGGCGGGCGCGAGGGACACAAAGGATATGGATTGTCCATCGTAGTCGACCTGCTGGGAGGCGCCCTCTCCGGGGCAGGCTGCGGCAAGATGACCGAAAAGGTGGGCAACGGCCTCTTCATCCAGCTGACCGATCCAGCCTGTTTCTGTGAGCCGGAAGAGTTCCTCGACCAGGTCGAGCGTTTCAGCGAGTACCTCCGGAGCTCACCCCTCAAGGATGGGGTCAGTGAGATCCTGCTGCCCGGGGAGCCTGAGCAGCGCACCGCTGCCCACCGCCGCAAAGAGGGCATCGAAATTGATGACGGCACCTGGAGCCAGGTTCTCGACCTGGCCGGGGAGCTGGGTGTCGAAGTGAAGGCGGGTGGGTGAGCCGCAGATCAGTCCGCTGCGCCTGCTGGTTTCAACTCGGGGCCCACTCCCGGCTTTACCTTGGGGTCGTAAGCCGGAGCCGGCTTTTTCCCCGACAGGACATCGGGCAGAAGAGAAAGCAATTCCGATGTCTTACCCTTGTAGGTCCTTCGCAGGTAGATCTCGCAGTACTTGAATGAACAGACCGCGGAACCGCGCCTTTCAGGATCCTTCGCAGGAACGCTCTTTGAACCCATCGAGAACCAGGTCCCATTGGTATAGCCGAGAAAGAAAAAGTCTCCTCTCACCCTGGTGGCGAAAACGACCAGGGGGAGCCCGTTTTCCACCCTCTTCAGCAACAACCCCTGGTGTTCTTTTTTCGGACTGACCAGGAGGTTGAGATTCAGCCTGGAAAACGGCGCAACTCCCTTGAGGTCACGCACAAACTCGACCACCAGCCGCTTCCGCGTGCTGTCGACCGCCTGGACACGCGCCTCGAAGACATACTGCGACTGCTTGAGAACCTCCTTCATCGGGTACTTCCGAACAATCATCGCTTCCAGGTCGATGGCTCCCAGGAAGGCCAGGAGAAAAAACGGCAGTGTCCTTTTCGAAACCCTATTCATCAGCTCCCCCGCCGGTAAAAACCCCGCGTACCGTCTCTCCCAGGAAAGATCCCGGGGTGTTTCCCGAGGCCGGGGCAGCAGAGAGTGGAATCAATTCAGCCCAGCTCTCAGCAGCGGGCATCTCTTTCTCTGCAACCTCAAAAGGCAGCGGCTTCAGCTCAAGCAACCGGGCTGCCGCGAGAAACTCCCGCCTCCTCTGCTCCGCCCCGTTTCCTGTCTTCCAGCGAAGTGGTTTATCAACCGGCCGCAAGCGGGGAAAAAGCAGCACCCGCGCCAGGAGAACGGGGGTCTCAGGCGCATTGTCATCGGGCTTAAAAGACAACTGCCGGACCCGTGTTGCCATTTCCTTGCAGGCCGCTGCGTCAAATAGAGCAACAGCTCCATTGGCGCCCGAGGCGCCATCCCCCGCCCGGGAAAAGCTCTCTCTCGCCTTTACCGGATCCCCCGCCCTGGTGTAACCCACCCCGAGGCACAAAGCCAGGCGGCAGGTAAACGAGCTGTCCTTACGGGAGGGAGCAGCGGCAAGCTCCTCGAGTACCTTCAAAGCCTCGGGCACCTTCTCGGCGGCAAGGAGGCAGATTCCATAGGCAAGAAGAGCCTCATCCTCCATTTCCATGCTTCGACTGAAGGAATAGGCCTCAGCGGCAAGAACAAGGGCCGGACCGGGGCGTCCCGCTGCAACCATCATTCCGGATTCATACAGCAGGGAGACAAGCACACGGCGATCATCCCTCGAGAGCATCGCGCGCAGGGTGGCGAACGTTTTCTTCGTACGATCGAAGCGAGGTCCCGGCTTCGATCCCGCGGCACCCAGCCGTGCAAGCTCGAGCAGCAGGTCAGCTCGTAATTCTGCACCCAGTTCATCCCGCCGGGTATCGACCATGGTGGCAATGCCGGTCACCAGGCTGCCTGAAAGACCGCCGGGCTGCAGAGCGGACTCAAGCCGCAGGAGCTCGAGAGCCGCGAGCCCCCTGCCCTCCCTGCTGGTGGCGCCATCGTAGAGTCTCAAGAGAGCCTCTCTCGCTTCCCCGGCTTTACCCGTTTTCACCAGCAGCCGGGCCTCCTCGAAATGAATTCCCGCCAGCCAGGCGGGAAGGGCCAGGTCCCTGGCGCTTTTCAAGGTCTCTTGCGCCTTGGAATATTGCCGCACCTCCTTCTGCATCCGGGCCAGCTCCAGGAGAGCCTCACCGGCAGAATCAGATTCCTTCCAGGGTGAGCGGGTCTTGAAGACACCCAGGCGCTGGATCGCGTGCGGGTGCAAGCCCTTCAGTGCATCGACCCTGGCAAGCTCGAGGGTCGCCTCGACGGCGGTGGCGGCATACTCCAGCCGGCGGGTGGTAATTGACAAGACTGCTCGCGCACCGTCGAGGAGTTTCTTCTTTTCAGCCGGGTCGGCAAGCAGCTCTGCACGCAGCCGACGGCACCGGCCGAGCGCCAGCTCCGCGCGCGCCCTCAGCTCTGAGGGCGCATTTGAATCCATCCGGAATTCAGCAAGATACTTCTCTGCTTTCTCGAGGTTCTGCGCGGCCCGGGCCGCTGACAATGCATCACCGGACAGCCGCTCACCCTCCATCAGGTAGAGCTGGCCGAGAAGTCCCGGCGCGGCAGCGGTGCGAATCCGAACCTGGTCATCGGTTGACTGGGCAGCGGCCTTCGTGACCTTTTCAAGGACCTCCCGGGCTGCCTGGAAGTTCCCGAGCAGGAGGAGGGCCGTGCCAAGATGGAAGCGGGCTGTAAGCCTCGCATTAAGGCCGGGACTTGCCAGGGCCTCCTTGTAGGAATCGACGGCGTCTTCAAGGCGTGCGGGGCGGGCCGAGGTGTCCAGCATACCAATCCCATCGAAAAGCAGTGCATCCCCCCGGCGCTGAAGGAGGACGCCACGCCGTGCGCTTGCCGGGTAGAGCTTCACGAGCTGCCGGGCAAGAGCAGCCGATTGCGAATATTCTCCCTGTCCCTGCAGGGCCACGAGCCGGGCGTAGGCGGCTTCCATGCCAGCCTCATCTCCGCCACCGGAGAGCCTGCCCCAGACCTTTTCCGCCTCCGCGAAACGGTCAAACTTCAGGAGCGCCTCTCCCAGCTCAACCCGGATCCGGCGGCGCAACGGGGGCTCCGGCTCGAGGAAGAGTCCGCGGTCGAGAAAATCAACCGCCGCAACCGATAGGCGCTTGCGCAGCCAGGAGTCGCCCTTTTCCCAGCTCAAAACACTACAGTGCCCGGCCCAGAAAAGAGCCCGCGAACGAAGCTCCGGGTCAAGCGCCGCGCGCGAAACCGCGAGGAAGTCCTTGCGGGCAGAAGACAATCTTCCATCCCCCAGGAGCGCAACTCCATGGAGCAACCGGCTGAGAAGCTTCTGCGCTGTCGGAGGTTTCCTCGATAAAGGCGCCTTGAGTATCTCTACAGCCTCGGCATTTTCTCCAAGCTCGATCAGGACCGCCCCCAGTGCCTGCCGGCCTGCAGCTCGCAGCGCAGATGCCAACCCTTCACCTGAGACCATCCGGTAGAAAGCCTCCGCCTCCCTCCTCTCACCGAAACCATGGTGAATACGGCCCATCAGGTAAAGCGCCCCGGGACTCGAATGTCCGCGCTCAAAAGGAGCCAGCCTCGACAGGAGACGGCCGGCCTCAAGCAATTTGCCCTCCTGGAAGGCGATCCACGCTCTCAGGTAGGTGATTCTCTTCTTGAGCTCCTCCCCCGCCGCACGCTCGAGCTCCAGCAGCTCCCAGCCCGCCTCCGCCAGGCGGCCATTGAGCATCTCAAGCACCACCAATTCGGTGGCGACCTGCAGCTGCAGGGGTCCGGTGGTTGCCAGCCCCGCCGCGGCCGTCAGATCCTGGTGGGCCCCGGCAAGCAGGGTGACGGTCCCTGCATCGGGATGGTCCCGCCTTGCAGCAAGGGAGAGCGTAGCGTCAATCGAGAAGTCGCTCGATGGTACGGTGTAATTATGGGCCTGGATCGCCAACGTATTTCGCCCGGAAACAAGACTCTCCGCTCCGACGATGTAATCTTCCCAGGTGCTGCCCTCATGCTGGCCGTTGGCCGTGATGTCGTGGGCAACCGCCTCTCCCCGGCGACCCGGCATATTGACCCGGACCAGCTCCGAGCCGTTCAGGCTGGCGATGAACCCATCGTCAAAGCGGACCCGCAGGCGCAGGGACTCGGCCCTGGCGGCAACACCCGGGGAGATCTCGAAATCATAGCGGAGAAAAACCGAAGGGTACTTGCCCTGCATGTCGGTCAGCTCGGTGGCATCGTCCTTATCTCCGTAGCCGATGCCCATCTTCCCCTCGATCCAGCCGGAGGCATCAAAACCGGTCTTCTTCCAGGCGGGCGGCGGCGCAGCCGTACCCTTGAAATAACGCCAGGTGGCTCCCCCCCCGATCAGCTGGTCGAGGGCGACCTGGTCGCCGCCCTGTTCGGCACGCCTGCGGGCCCCAAGACGCTGGTATACCAGCCCCCGGCAATAAAGAAACGCGAAGGACTCACTGATACCCGGCTCTCCCTGCAGGGCCTTACACAGCTTCATCGCCTGGTCGAGATTGGCATGGGGGCTCTCCAGCTGAAACAGCAGGGTAGCCAGGCGCGCCTGGCGCTCCAGCTCCGCAGCCGGTTTCGTACTGAGAAAGGTCCTCAGGTATTTTCGTGAAGATTGAAGGTCGCCCTCCCAGGCCGAATCAATAGCGCGCAAAAGCAGGACCGGTACCTTTTTTTCTGCTGCGAAAAGGACACGGGGGCTGGCTGCCAGCAGGCAGAAAGCTGCGGTGAACACCAGGAAGGGGCGCGCGGAGAACATCTCACTCCTGCTCATCGGCCGCCCTCCCCGGCCAGGACAACCGGCTCGATCAACAATTTCGCCTTGCTGCCGACAGGCGGCAGAATCCCGGCGACCTCGAGGTTGAACAGGGACTCGGCGTCCATTCCCAGGTTCGACTGGAAGACTGTCTCATCGGTGACTGGAAAAATAGTCACCAGCGTTCCACTGAACTCAGCCCCGTAGATTTCTTTCGCGCTGGAAGAGTCCGCCTGGACCATGGCCGACCCGGTAAAGAACCAGCGCACCGCACGCCCGGCGCTCGAGGCTCCTCCATCGAGTGCCAGGCCTGTGCGGCGATCCACCACGGCGCTGGCAAGATCGACCTTCTTGTTGAGTCCTGAGCGGCCCGGGTACTCGATCCAGATACGAACCTCCGGACCCGTTGCAGGACGCTTGTCTCCAATTCCAGGCTGTCCCGCCTTCAGCCCCAGCTTCTCGAGGGCGCGGTGTACCTGGAAGGGACTCGCCACGCTGACGAGCACGGTCTCGTGGGCCTTCTTCCCCTCCGCTCCCGCCACCATCACCTCTACAGGGTAGACCTGCTTGAGATGCGGCAGCTTGCGAGGGGCTATCTCGACATCGACAACCACTCTCGAGTTCTTCCGGTCGATAAAAATTCCCCGGTTGGCATCCACCTCTTTTGCCCTGGCTCCCAGGCAGACGACCGCGGTCGGCTCACCGGTCTGGGGTCCCTCCATATTGTGCGTGGCGACGTAAAGCCTGCCCCCCGCACAGATCGGCGAAGCGAATACCCGGCCCGGTAATTTCACCGAGGGGTGTTTGCCGATATCGAGACTCCACAACATCCGGCTTCCAGCCCGCAGATCAAGGGCACGAATCCGCCCATCGAGGTCAACCGTGTATACCGTCAGGCCGGCAATCGCCACACCGGCGAAGGTGGGTCCTCCCGCAGCGCTGCTCCAGACCAGCCTCCCGCTGGCTATGTCAACTCCTCTCACCACTCCATCGGTGGCGGTGAAAACCCCGATACTGCCGGTGGGGTCGATGGCGACGGAGGAGAGAACTCCGCCCGGCACCTCCCGGCGCCAGGCCAGCCGCCCACTGTCAAGATCGACTGCAACAACCTCGCCGCGGGCTCCTTCAAGGGTAGCCGGGTCGAAACGAATCGAGCTGCAGCCAACCAGGACCCTGCCTTTTCCTTCAGCAGGAGCTACGCTCGGTGGCCCCCAGGGATTCCAGCGCAACGGCACCTTCCAGACCACCTCGCCATCGGAGGCCTTGAGGCAGACCAGGGCGCGCTCTCCGGCAGACTCTTCATCCAGGAACGCAGAGCCTGCGATGACGCAAAGCTCGCCGGCACCCTGACCTGGGCGAACCTCCGCAAGGGCTACAGAAGCATCGACATGCAGCCTGTCCGCTCCCGCCGTCCAGAGTACCTTCGGGGTGCCCCCCGTTGCCTTGAGCACATCCGCCGGTCCCGGCTCGATTGCGAAATCATCGGTGTCCTTGATCTTTTCATACTCAGCCTTGAGCTCCTGCAGGGCCTTTCGCGCAGCGGTCTCGGCACCGGCCGCCGAGAGAACACGCCCACCCATGGTGACCCTCCCCGGATCGACACAGAGCACTCCACCGCTTCCGGCGCCGAAATAAATCTTCCCATCCGGCCCCCGAGCGGCCGCCCCCTCGACATGGCGGAGCTCGCCGGTGATCTGCAGGCGCCAGACCGGCAGGCCATCGGACAGGCTGAAAGCCGAGAGTGCCCCCGCGACATTCTGGTGCATTCCCTCTCCGACAACTACCAGTCCATCCCGCACGGTTGGTGAAGCCGCGACCGGCAGGCCAAGGGTCGGAGGGCCATTGCCCCAGAGGGTCCTGTTCGCAAGGCCATCTTCAACCCCGATAGCAACGACCTCGGGTGAGTTGAAGGCTCCAAGGGCAGGCAGGATGATCCGGCCGGCAGAATAGGCCGGCGCGGCGAGATAATGGCTGGTGCCCACAAGTGTCCAGAGCACCTTCACCTGCGGGGGAAGAGCGCGGCCATCCGGACAGCCCGACCGGCGCAGGTCACCCTGGTGGTACGGCCAGTCCTGGGCACCGAGGGATCCGCCCGCCAGCACGAAAAGGAGCAGCAGCCCTTGTGCAGATCTCATGGCTTCACCTCCAGGAAGAGCTGGGAGCCGGAGACCTCAAACTCCTCCGCGTGGACCTCTCCCGAGCTGTAGCGGACCTCCAGCCTGTAGTTCCCGTTTGCAAGGCCCAGCCGCGCCCTGTCGACTGCCTGGCAGCCTCTTCCCTGCACAACCCCGGTTTCGAAACGCCGCAAGGGGCTGGAGCCAGCCGCAGCGGCGAGATCATAAACTGCAATACTCGACCCTACAGCCTGCCGTGCGGCAGGGAAAACGATCTCTACGGGAAACCGCGAACCGAGGGCATTGGGGGCGGCAAAGAGAACACAGGGTTCCCGGCCCTCGTTGACAAACACCAGGTCCAGA
>JAYGDV010000062.1:0-11545 GCA_046582735.1 Planctomycetota bacterium | reverse complement strand
ACGCCATCACGCCGGCTGAAATCCGCCGGCGGTCTCCCGATGCCATCGTTCTCTCCCCCGGCCCCTGCGACCCCGGAAATGCAGGGGTCTGCATCGAGGCCGTGCGACAGCTTGGTGCTGAGATCCCCATCCTCGGGGTCTGCCTCGGCCACCAGGCCATCGGCGCCGCCTGTGGTGCACAGGTCATCCGGATCGAACCCTGTCACGGCAAGACCTCCGAGATCCTCCACGATGGGCGCGGCATCTTCGAGGGTCTGCCCGCGAACTTCGCCGGTGGACGCTACCATTCGCTCGCGGTTTCTGAAGAAAACCTGCCTGAAGAACTGGAGGTGTCGGCGCGCACAGAAGACGGCATCATCATGGCCCTTCGCCACCGGGTAAACCCGGTCTATGGCATCCAGTTTCACCCCGAGAGCATTCTCACCGAACACGGCCACACGCTTCTTGAAGGCTTTCTCCACCATGCGGGCATCCGCACCCGCTTGCCCGCCCGGGAGACCGCATGAGCCCCCGGGAAGAACTCATCCTCGAGGGTATCGTAACCACTCTCAACCCCGGCCATGAGGAAGGCGTCAGCGAAGACGTCAACATATCACCGATGGGCCCCCTCGTATCGGGCACGATGGAGAGCCTCCTGCTGAAACCCTATACCTCGTCGCGGACCTACACCAATCTCAAACGTCATGGAGAGGGCGTGTTCCATGTGACCGATGATGTGGAGCTGATCGCCCGGGCAACACTCGGCAGGGCCGAGGCCCCCCTTCTGCCGACCCGGAAAATCACCGGCCGCTATATCGAGAACTGCTGCCGCTTTTACGAGTTCCGTGTTGAAGAGCTTGACGACTCCCGGGAGCGAACCCGGATCCGCTGCAGGATTGTTCACACCGAACGCCTGCGCGACCTGCTGGGTTTCAACCGGGCGAGGAACGCCGTCCTGGAGGCGGCCATCCTCGCCAGCAGGACGGCCTTTCTACCGCATCAAGACATCCTGCGTCAGCTCGATGTGTTGGAGGTGCTCGTTGATAAGACCGGGGCAGAGCCCGAAAGAAACGCCTTCAGAATGCTCAGAAGCCATGTTGATGAGGCCCGCCGGGAGGCGGCCGGGAAAGAGGCCCGGTGAGCGCACAGTTCGAAAGCCTGGCTGTCGAAACCGGCAGCCGCCTGCACTTCGGGCTCATCGACCCGGCAGGATCGAGCGGGCGTCTCTACGCTGGTGCCGGGGTGATGGTGGAAAATCCCGGCATCCGCCTGGAGGCGGAGCTGGTGGAAGGTGGCGACCGGGTAACCGCCGATGGCCCCATTGCCGCCCGGGTCGAAGATTTTCTCAACCGGTTCAGAAAATCCACCGGCTGCGATGCCTTCTTCAACATCGAAATATCCTCCTGCCCTGCCGACCACCTCGGACTCGGGACCGGGACCCAGCTGGGAATGGCCATCGCAAGCGCCTGCTCGAACCTCCTCGGGCTAGATGGAGGCATCGAGGCCATCGCCGGACGCACCGGACGCGGACGGCGCTCGGCAATCGGAGTACATGGATTCGACAGGGGCGGCTTCCTCATCGATGACGGGAAAATAGATGAGCGGGGCCTCTCCGCCCTGCGCACCCGGATCGAGCTGCCGCAGGCCTGGCGGTTCCTGCTGGTCATCACGCCGGGACATCACGGCCTCAGCGGCCAGAAAGAGGCCGACTGTTTCAAACACCTCGGGGCCGTACCCTCACAGACGGTAGACCGCCTCGAGGACCTCCTCAAGAATGTCCTGGTGCCGGCAGCAGAAGAAGATGACTGGCCCGCTTTCTCCCGGGCCCTGCATGAATTCGGCCTCCTGGCAGGGGTGCCCTTCCAGGAAGCCCAGGGTGGCCCCTTCTCGACCCTTCTGGCAGGAGAAGTGGCTCAGCACCTGCGCCAGGCTGGCATTGAAGGCGTCGGGCAGAGCTCCTGGGGACCGACCCTCTACGCCCTGCTTCCGAACCAGCAGGAAGCCGAAACGGCAGTCGCTGAACTCCGAAGCCGGTTCGGACTCGGCGAACAGGAGGTACAGCTGACCCAACCCCGTAACCGCGGTGCGGCTGTCGGAGCCCCGGCCTGAGGCGGCCGAAATCGGAAGAACAAAGAACCGCCCCTGAACAGGCTTGATCTGTCGTTCGATTTGGTACTCAATGTCACCCTTTCAAGATTGCAGAAGGACGCGATCCATGCTGAACCCAGGTGAATTCAAGAGAGGCCTGATCATCGATATCGATGGACATCCCTGCCTGATTGAGAAGATCACCATGCAGACTCCCTCCTCCCGCGGTGGCAACACCATCTGGAAGGTTCGGACGAGGAACCTCAGGACCAAGCAGAAGGTCGATAAGGTGTTTCGAAGCGGCGATACTGCCATCGAACCGGATTTCGAGAAGAGACACGTACAGTTTCTTTACCGGGATCCAACCGACCTCCACTTCATGGATATGGACAGCTACGACCAATTCGCCCTTCCGATCGACGGTTTCAGCGACGAGGCAGGCTACCTCATCGACAACCTCGAGGGCATTCGCTCCCTGGTTCTTGAAGACGAGGTGATCGGTATCGAGCTGCCCCTGACGGTCGAGATCTCCATCACCGAATGCGACCCGGCGGTGAAGGGAAACTCTGCGACTGCACGGCAGAAGAACGCGACCCTGGAAACAGGCCTTGTGATCCAGGTTCCCGAACATATTTCCAGCGGCGAGGTCGTTCGGGTCGATACGACAAACGGCAAGTTCATCCGCCGGGCCACGGACTGACCACAGCTCAGACCTCGTTCGAAGCGACAACCGTGTCGGGCACGAAACTTCCCTCGACGGGCTCCCGGTTGTCGAAACCTGCCGTCAGCTCATGCCAGTGCTCGACGGTTTCTTCGCCGAGCTTCCAGCAGAGATAGACAACCCGGCCATCGAGCAGTGCCGGGAAGTCAATCAGCCCTTTATTGGGATCCTTCATCTCGACACCCAGGGCAGCGAGCTCTTCGAAAAACTCTGAGCGCCCATCGGCAATTTCCTGGAGTCGCTCCTGCAGCTCGTCGAGACGTTCACGATCGGAACCCTCCCCGGCGACCTCCCGGATCTCGAGGTAGATCTCTTTCATCTGCGCGGTGACCTCCACGATATCGCTGACGATCCTGGAAACCAGGGGGAGAGTGCTCCGCGCCTCATCGAGTTCAAACAGCTTCTGTTCTCTTCTTGCCATTGTTCTTTCCTGATACTGCTGCTACCCGGTTACCGAAGAGCCATATTCTTGCCTAACTGTGCCCGGCAATCAATAGCCCGGAAAAAAACCGGAGCACAATTCCGAGGATTCTTCAGAACAGGTCGGTGAACCCTATCACCACCGGCGTGAGCTCTTCGCCTCTGCGGGTGACCAGGTAGATATACTGGCGCGGGTAGTAGGCCTTCAGGCTCCTGGTGTGAAGATCCTGGCGGGTCGCATCAATATTGAGATTATGAATGATGGAAATTCCATAGCCGAGGCTGACGTAGTTGATAATCAGGTCGGTAGAGCCGAGAGCCATGGCAACCGGGGTCTTCAGCTTCCTGTGCTCGAAGGGGAGATCAATGAGACGGCGGGTCTCGGTACCCCTGGTGTAGGACAGGAATGGATACTCGGTGATGTCAGCGAGAGAAATCTTGCGCCGGTGGCTCAGGGGATGGTTGCTGGGAGTTATCAGGATCATCTCACAGGGCGCCACCGGCCGGGCCTCGAGTTCCTCGCGCTGGGGATCAATCAGGATGATGCCGACATCCGTCTGGGCATTGGCAACCGATTCGATGATCTCCGCCGTGCGCATATTGTGGATGCTGATCTCCACCTTCGGAAACAGCCCCCTGTATTTCTCCAGCAGCGGAGGAAGCATATGGGTGGCAACCGACTGGTTGGTCGAAACAGTCAGGCGGGTCCCTTCGTACTGCGCATGGCCGCTGAAAACCGCATCGATCTCCCCCTCGGTTTCAAACAACTTCTCCGCCAGCTCGTAGAGAACCTGGCCTTCCCGGGTGGGCACTACACCGCGTGGGTGGCGCTGAAGCAATTGCAGGCCAACCTCCTGCTCGAGATTCTTCACCTGGAGGCTTATGCTGGGCTGAGAGAGCCGCAAACGGCGTGCTGCAGCTGTAAAGCCTCCCTGTTTCACCACCGCGTAGAAGCCGCGCAGACGATTCAGATCCATCTCCTGACTCCCGAAAGAGACCCATAGTTTATAACTATATGTCACTATATTATATATTTATTAGATTTATAGGGTTTTCTTCCGTACTTTCTTCTCCCGGCCTCTTTTGTCCCCCAGGGCCCAGGGAAAAAACCTGTTGGAATGAAAAACCGATGAATCGCAGGATGCTTAAATCAAAAATCCACCGTGTCCGGGTCACCGAAGCCGACCTGGACTACAACGGCAGCATCACCGTTGATGCCGAGCTGCTCGAAGCTGCCGACATCCTCGAACACGAGGAGGTGCAGATCTACAATGTCACCAACGGGTCCCGGCTCTCTACCTACGCCATCGCGGCTCCCCGCGGGTCCGGAACCATCTGCATCAATGGCGCCGCTGCGCATCTCTGCTCGGTCGACGACCTGGTCATCCTTGCCAGCTATGCGAACTACAATACCAGTGAACTTCAGGGCCACCGCCCCGCGGTCATCCTTGTCGATGAGAAAAACCGCATCCGGCAGAAAGTAACGGCATGAAACCTCGCCTGCAAACAGAGGCAGCCAGATGAGCCATTTACCTGGACCGGGAACAGGCCCCCACGGAAAAGACAAGGTCACCTCCACCGGGCTGAAAACCCGCAAGCTCACAGGCGAAAAGATTACCGCGCTGACGGCCTTTGATTGCTTGGGGGCCTCGATTGTGGAGGAGGCGGGAGTTGACCTGGTGCTGGTGGGCGACAGCCTCGCCAACACATCCCTGGGCTACGAAACCACCCTGCCGGTCTCTATGGATGAGATGCTCTCCGCTGTCAAGGCCGCCAGGCGCGGTACCCGCCGCGCCATGCTCGTTGCCGACATGCCATTCGGCAGCTACCAGATCAGCATCGAAGGCGCCCTCGCCAACGCGGTCGCCTTCCTCAAGGCCGGAGCCGAGGCGGTCAAGATCGAAGGTGGCTCAGCCCGGGCCCCGCTGGTGGCCGAGCTGGCGGCTAACGGGATTCCTGTCATGGGCCACATCGGCCTCACCCCACAGTCGGTCCATGCAATGGGCGGCTACAAGGTACAGGGCAAGGTGGAGGAAGATGCTCTGCGGCTTCTAGATGATGCGCTGGCCCTGGAGCAGGCGGGGGTGTTCAGCCTGGTGCTGGAGGGAATGCCATCGGACCTGGCAGCAAGGATCACCGGCGCCCTGGAGATACCCACTATCGGCATCGGGGCAGGGGCCGGGTGCGACGGCCAGATCCTCGTTTTTTCCGATCTCCTGGGGCTCAGTGCCGGACAAAAACCAAAATTTGTCCGCAAATATGCCGATCTTCGTTCAGCTGCAATTGAGGCTGTCAGAAGCTATTGCCGTGACGTCCGCGATGGCGATTTTCCTTCTGCCAGCGAGACTTACGGAAAAATCCCAAAAAAACGCGCTGAAAACCAGGCCTGAACCCTGCGTACAATAACAGGCTTTTACCCCCCCGGCGGGCCTCCCACCTCAGCCAATTTCCTTTGATTTTACCCCCCCGATTGGCCATGCTTGGCCCTCGATTTGAACCCGTTTCGAGGTTAATTGGTGGTCTCTATACAGGACGAAAACATCGTCTTCCTGGAGCTGACCCTCCGGAAGAACGAAGCTTCGGTATTGTCGGCTGAAATTATTCAGACCGGGCACAATGCTGTAGTACGTAAAACGATTCACCACTGGGCCCGCCTGCGCGGAGCCTCGATCAAAGACCGGGTCCGCAGAGAGGTCACGACCTACCGCATAGAGAATCCTGTCCCGGACCCCTCGCGGAAACCGGGGGAGGTTCTCGCCAGGGTCCTTGATCATTATCTCGGTCAGTGTTGCTCCGGCCAAAGCGTCTTCGGCGAACGCCTTGTCGTCGATGTGCCAATGGGACAGGTTTCGGGCCCCCACGGCATCTCCGAACGTCTCGAAACCATCGCCTGAAGAAAACAGCTCCCGGGCAGAAAAACCAACAGGTCATATTGGAAGCAGCAGGGGAAAGAAACATGAGCCGCAATGAACAGGAAATGAAGGAGCTTCTGCGCTCTCTCACCCTGGCAGCCGGAGCGCCCGGGGCCGAGGACGAGGTACGGACCCTGGTCCGGGAAAACCTCGAGGGAACCGGGGAGCTCTCCTATGATGGGCTCGGAAGTATCCTCTGCGAGAAACCCGGCGCCGCCGACTCTCCCCGGATCATGATCGACGGGCACATGGATGAGGTCGGCTTCATGGTGCAGAGCATCACCGCCGAAGGCCGGGTCAACTTCGTACCGCTGGGAGGCTGGTGGGCTCACGTACTGCTCAGCCAGAGGGTTGACATCATCACCTCCGATAGAAAGGTGCCCGGCGTCATCGGCTCAACGCCACCTCACTTCCTCAGCGCCGAAAAACGGGAAAAGCTCCTCGGGCTCGAAGACATGTACATCGATATCGGCGCCGCCAGCGATGAGGCTGTCGCGAAGATGGGAGTCCGCATCGGCGACACCATCGTCCCCCATGCCGAATTCTGCGAGTTGAGCGATCCGGACATCCTCAGCTCCAAAGCATTCGACAACCGGGTCGGAATCGGACTGATGATCGAGACGTTGCTGGAGTTCTCCTCCCGCGAACACCCCAATACCATCATAGGCGTCGGAGCTGCCCAGGAAGAGATCGGCTGCCGCGGAGCGGTAACGGCCAGCGAGAAGGCAGCCCCGGATGTGGGGATCGTCCTCGAGGGGACCCCCGCAGATGACATTCCCGGCTTCACTGAACCCCAGGCGGTCCTCGGCAAGGGACCCCAGATCCGCTTCTACGACCCCACCGCTATCTCCAACAGGCGGCTCGCCGAGCTCGTCGCAGGGGTTGCGGAAGAAGTCGGCATCGAGATCCAGCTTGCGGTACGGCGAAGCGGCGGAACCGACGCCAAGAGCATTCACATGCACCGCAGCGGCGTCCCGACGGTGGTCATCGGCGTGCCTGCCAGGTACATCCACAGCCACGTAAGTCTCATCAGCTGGAAGGATTACCTCGCTACAGGCAAGCTGGTCTGCGAACTCGTTGCCCGGCTCGATTCCGTTGCGGTTGAGAGCCTCAGCGACTTCAGCTGAACCACCGGCCTTCGCACAGGGCGGGACTTACTTGAAGCCAACACCCCGGGTCAGGGTTTTGATCCTGCACAGGTACATGTCAGAGGTCAGGTAGAGCACGCTTCCATCATTGCCCCAGCCGACATTGGCAATCCTCTCGCCCGTCACGATACGGCCGAGCAGCTTCCCCTTCGGCGAGATCACCAGCACGCCCCCCGGGCCGGTTGCAAAGACATTCCCCTTTGCATCAACCTTGAGACCATCACCACCGCCTCGCGGGATGTGCTCCTGCTTTGAAGAATCGAAGAATGCGCGGGCCTGGCCCAGGCTTCCATCTTCTTTCACCGGGAAGGCCCTCCAGACGGGATCACGGCTATCGCTGTTGGCCACGTAGAGTGTCTTGTGGTCCGGTGAAAAAGCGATCCCGTTGGGGCGGGAGATCTCTTTCGATTGCAGGGTGACGACGCCATCCTTCTGCAGGCGGTAGACACCGCAGAAATCGATCTCGCGCATTGGATCCTTCTCCCGCCTGGGAAGCCCGTAGATCGGGTCGGTGAAGAAGATGTCCCCATTGCTTCGAATCGCCAGGTCATTCGGGCTGTTGAAACGCTTGCCGTTCCAGCGGTCAGCGAGGGTGACCTTGCCGCCTCCGGCGGTGAGCACGGATATTCTGCGGTCACCGTGTTCGCAGGAGACCAGCCGGCCCTGCGCATCAAGAGCAAGCCCGTTGCTGCCGGGCTCGCGGCCGTAATCAGCCGCCCCCGTATAGCCGGAGGGCTTGAGGAAGACCGATGAACCGATGCCCTCCTGCCACTTGATGACCGAGTTGGGCGGAATATCCGAAAACAGTACGTAGCCGCCGAACTTATTGCCCTTCTCCGGAACCCAGACCGGCCCCTCAGCCCAGTCAAACCCGCCGCAGAGAACCTCGATGACGGCATCCTTCGAGATCAACCCGGCCAGGGCCGGGCCGAAGCGGTCGACGCGGCCGATCCTGGCGAAGTTGGTGGTGTTCTGGGGGAAAGCCAGCGCGGGAAGCAGGGCAAAGAGAACGGCGGCAGTCGCCAGGAATGTTTTCATAGGATTTCTTCCTTCATTTGGTAAGGGCCGAACGCTATCGACGCTGACTGAAAAACGGGCTCCGTTGTGAACCCCCAGGATCACCTTGGAAATAAAAATGGCAGGCCTTCTCGCCGAGGGGTTCCCCTGACCCGTCATTGATTGAAAAAGCGGCTCCAGGACAGCCCGGGCCTCTCTACACGGAAGGAGACAATTCGTGTGTGCTCCACCTCGGTAACGTAGGCGGTGCGGCCATCGGGCCCGCCGAAGCAGATGTTGCTCGGCTTCTTGCCGAGCACGCTGATCTCGGCAAGCACCTTCCCCGCCGGGGACAGCTTGACCACGGTTCCTTTACCGTAGCGGGTAACGTAGAGGTTTCCATCGACATCGCAGCGCATGCCGTCAAAACCATGGTCTTCGAAGCTCTTGAAGAGCTTCTTGCCGGAAAGGTTGCCGTCGGAATCAATGGCAAAGGACCAGATCTTGCGCTGGGCACTCTCGTTGACATACAGGGTCCGGCCATCGGGGCTGACCTCGATCCCGTTCGTGGTCCCCATCTTCTCGGCGAGCCGCGTCGTACGGCCATCGGCCGTGATCTTCCAGAGCTGGCCCGTCTTCGCAGGCCAGTTCGGATCGCTGGCGTAAAGTGTCCCGCCAAAACTGATCGCAAGGTCATTTGGCTGGTTCATCATGGCGTCAGCCGCAAAGACAACCGGCTTCGAAGTTCCGGGAGCAACCTTGAACACCTGGTGATTGACGTAGTCAGCAATATACATATTGCCGGCACGGTCGAAGCGAATTCCATTGCCGACACTGTCAGCAGGCAGCTTGAGAAAGACCTCGCCTTTTCCCGAGGGAGAGATTCGGCCGATCGTGCCCTGCTCGGCAAAGTTGACGGCATAGATCGATCCATCCCGCCCACAGGCCGGTCCCTCGATGCCGGGAGTGAACTCACCCGGTCTCGTCAACGCGCGGGCCGTGTAGAGCGGCGAGCAACCCGCCAGCAGAAGCAGACAGAAAAAAGAAACGGCAATACGAGCCATCCTGCAATCTCCTTATTATCGAGAAAACCGAGACTCCGGCACCGGCCGGCCTGCCGGCAATCGGTTCCAGCGACGAATTGTACACCCACAACCACCCGGGGAACAGATCCGGGCCCGCTGACGGTTCTTGACATCAGGGCAGGCGTGCAAATAGCATCCGGTTTCGTTTATTTCCGCAGAGAACGAGCTTGCGGATATGCCTTCAACTAAAGGGAGAAACTTCATGAAGTACAGCACCGGGCTCCTCGCAGCCACGCTGACCTCCGCCATTGTTGCACTAGGCCTCTTCGGCACCGTCAATGCACAGTCCAAACCGAAATACACCATCAAGCAGATCATGAAAGATGGTCTCAAGGGCGGCCTCGCCAAGAAGGTGGTCGGTGGCAAAGCCACTGACAAAGAGAAGATCCAGCTGCTTGATTACGCCATAGCCCTCTACGAGACCAAGCCCAAGAAGGGTGACCCGGCCAGCTGGACAAAGCTCACCGGCAACCTGGTCACCGCCGCCGCCAAGGTCGCCATCGACCCCAAGGTCGGCACCGAGGCTCTCGGCAAGGCGGTCAACTGCAAGGCCTGTCACAACGTACACAAATACGACAAGCCTAAATAAATACGATTCAGACTGCTGATCCGGGCCTGCTCCCGACCTTATTTACAGACCAAACGAAAGTGACATACCCATGATGAGGTTTCCCCGACCGAGACTCTGCCTCCCTGCCCTTGCGATGCTGCTGAGCCTTTCAGCCATTGCTGAGGCGGCTGACAAGCGCCCGAATATTCTCTTCATCTTCACCGATGACCACGCTCCTCACGCCATCGGAGCCTATGGGTCGAAGATCAACAAGACGCCCAATATGGACAGGCTGGCACGTGAGGGAATGATCTTCCAGAACAGCTTCTGCACCAACTCGATCTGCGGGCCGAGTCGCGCCGTGATCCTGACCGGCAAGCACAGCCACCTCAACGGCTTCATGACCAACGGCAACACCTTCGACGGCAGCCAGCAGACCTTTCCCAAGCTGATGCGCAAGGCCGGGTACCAGACCGCCATGATCGGCAAGTGGCACCTGAAAACCGAACCGACCGGGTTTGATTTCTGGGAGGTGCTCATCGGCCAGGGGCCCTATTACAACCCCCCGATGCGCACGCCAACCGGAACCAGGAAGTACACGGGCTACACCACCAGCATCATCACCGACATCGCCCTCGACTTTCTGAAGAACAAGCGCGACAAGGAGAAGCCCTTCGTCCTCATGTACCAGCACAAGGCGCCGCATCGCAACTGGGCGCCAGGGCCGGGCTACCTCAACATGTATGACGATGTAACCATCCCCGAGCCGGCGACGCTCTTTGACAAATGGGAAAACCGGACCAGCGCCGCGAAGACGCAGACCATGACGATCGAGCGCCACCTGAGTGCCAACGATCTGAAGCTCAACATTCCCCGCGGCCTGACCAAGGAGCAGCTTGCCGGCTGGAACGCCGCCTACGGGCCCAAGAACGAGGCCTTCAGGAAGGCAAAGCTCGAGGGCAAGGAGCTGGTGCGCTGGAAATACCAGCGTTACATCAAAGACTACCTGCGCTGCATCGCGGCGGTGGACGATGGGATCGGCCAGATCCTCAAGTATCTCGACGATGAGAACCTCGCCAACAACACCATCGTCATCTACAGCTCCGACCAGGGCTTCTACCTCGGTGACCACGGCTGGTTCGACAAACGCTGGATGTACGAGGAGTCTCTTCGGATGCCCCTGATCGTGCGCTGGCCGGGAGTGATCAAGCCCGGGACCGCCAACCACCACCTCGTCCAGAACCTTGACTATGCTGAGACCTTCCTCGATGTGGCGGGGATTGACATTCCCGGGGACATGCAGGGCCGCAGCCTCGCGCCGCTCTTCAGGGGTGAATCACCCGCTGACTGGCGCGAGTCCATCTACTACCACTACCTCGAGTTCCCAGGCGCTCACAGCGTCCGCAGGCACTACGGAGTGCGCACCCGTACCCACAAGCTCATCCGCTACTACAATATCGATGAATGGGAGCTCTTCGATCTCAGCAAGGACCCCGATGAGCTGATGAGTGTCCACGGAAAAGAGGAATACGCCTCGGTACAGAAAGATCTCGAGGGCGAGATCACCAGGCTGCAGAAGCTCTACTCTGACAACGAGCCCGAAAAATCGGTAAAAAAGAAGAAGGACAATTCCAGGGCCCTCAGGC
>JAYGDV010000577.1:0-4025 GCA_046582735.1 Planctomycetota bacterium | reverse complement strand
CGTGTGCTCTTCCGATCTCGAGGAAGGCAACACCGGCAGGGAGGCCGTCGAGAAGATGCTGAGGGCCTCGAATGAGTGAACAAAACAAGCCCGCGCCGGCAAGCCCCGGGATCAACGAGGGCAACCTGCGCGCCGGGCTCTTCTGCCTCGCCGGAGCGCTGGCGGTTTTCCTCCTCTACGCGTTCGGCTGGGCACAGGGGACTGACGATGCCTGTCTGCGCTGGATGAAATCACTGCGATCCGATGGGCTCACCCATAGAATCATGGAAATCTCCGCCCTCGGCAGCATACCCGTGCTCATCCTCATCGGCCTGGTGACCGTGCTCTACCTCTATGTCCGGGGAGATCAGAAGACCACCCGGCGGATCTTCTTCATCATGGTCTCTGCGGAAATCGTTGCCTATATAGTAAAACATCTCGTCAGGCGCATGAGGCCGCTGGAGTATATGGAGCCTTTCGCGGCCCCCACCGTTGGGAGTACGGAGGCGCTGAAGATGATTGAAAGCGGAGGCGAGGTGACAGATACAGCCCTCTTCGTCAGCTTTCCCAGCGGCCACGGCATGATGTCAGCGGCGATTTTCCTGTGCATCGCGTTTCTGCTCTACAACGCCGCCGGGGGCCGGGGGCCGCGCCTGGTCCTTGCCTCTACCGCAGTAGGGCTGATCGTGGCCATCGGGCTCAGCCGGGTGTACCTCGGGGTTCACAACCCAAGCGATGTGCTGGCCGGCTGGCTGGGCGGAACCGGCTGGACGCTCACCTGGTTTTCTGTATTTGCGCGCCGGGACCGGCTTGCCTCCGCAGATCCGGACTCCACGGCATCCTGAGACCTGCCTATGCCTGCTGAACCAGCGAAAAAAAATGTCCTGCTGGTTGACTGGCGCGACAAGCTTGCCGCCGGCCTGGTCAATCTCCTGGTGTGGATGGCCGGCTATTTCCCTCTCAATGCCTGGCAGAGCCGCGCCGAGCATTATTATGATATCCCCCTTACGCCCCTGGACACTCTGCTGCCGGTGGTGCCCTGGACCATCTTTATCTACTCGACCTCGGTATACAACAACGCCCTGGGCCTTTTCCTGCTGCCCTCGAAGCGCGCGGCCTGGCGCTACCTCGGCGCCCTGCTCTGCGCCTACATGATCAATTTCCTCTGCTTCTTCCTGCTGCCGACCACCATCATCAGCCTGCGCGGGGAGGCCGAAGCCGCATTGCCCGGGATGAGCGAGATGTGGCGCTGGCAGTTCGAGATGACCCATAACGCCGACGGCCCCTACAACTGCTTCCCCTCACTGCACATCACCAATTGCGTAGTGGTCGCCCTGGTACATTGGCGAGGCCCCTGGCGCTATTGGATGCTCGGCTGGGCGGCCCTTATCGCCGTCTCGACCCTCACCACCAAGCAGCATTTCTTCTACGACATTCCCGGCGGCATCGCCGTGGCTGTTTGCGGCGTGTTGATCGCCCGGCGGATCTGGGGCGCCCGCCTCGGTCCCGAGCCGCGAAAAAGCGGCGATCAGAGTTCGGCCGTCGGGTAGCCGATCGCCTCAAGGTGGCGATCAAGATCCGCCTGCACCTGGGCGACCTTCTGGTAGCGCACCTTGGGATCTTTCGCAAGCATCCTGCTGACCAGTTCTGAAAAACCATCGGAAACGGGAGCGCCAAGCTCTTTCAGGGTTTTGAACGGTTCTGAAGAAAGCACCCAGCGGATCCAGTCCCTCGGACGTTTGGCGCCATAGAGTTTCTTGAAACCTTGCAGGCTCAAAATGGCCTGGTAGCTGAGGAAGCCGAGAGAATAGATATCGAGGCCGAAGCCCAGGCGTGAATTCTTGCGCATGGCCTCCGGGGGCATATAGGCCAGGGTTCCGCCCATGCGATGGTCGGTGTCCTTTACCAGCCCGCTGAGACCGAAATCGGTCAGCTTGACGACACCCTCGCGGGTAACGAGAATGTTCTTCGGGTTCACATCGCGGTGAATCAGCCCGACCCCGTGGACTGCGTTCAGGGCTGCCAGGATCTGGCGGAAATAACCCAGGTACTGGACTTCCGGCATTGGACGCCTGCGGAAGGCCCTGATAAATGGAACTCCGTTTACCAGCTCCATGATGATGGAAAAGGTGTCGCGCGAATCAACAATGTCATGCACCAGCACGACATTGGCGTGCTCCACCATTGCCAGGTACTCGGCTTCCTTCTGCAGGCGGCCGAGAACCCGCTTTTTTCCCCGCTTTTCGGGGAGGATTCGTTTGATCGCCACATTCCGCTTCAACCGCAGGTCCAGCGCCTTGTAGACCTCTCCGGTCCCTCCGGAGCCAAGCTTTCTCAGTAGTTTGTAGCGGCCATGAACTATCTCTTCCATGAGACCAATTGTATCCTCAAATTACTTTTCACAAGTGGCTGAAGGTACCCTCTTGCAGGCCGCTGCGGAAGTGATCTTTTAATGGACACGAAGAGATTTTTCATCCAGCTTACGCACTGGCGCCGGGTACCTGTCTGGCCGAAAACGACAATAATGAACTGACGGAAGACTAAGCATGAAACCTGATGACCCCAGAATCTCGAATTCAGCACGGCAGGTGCAACCCTTCCTTGCCATGGAGATCTTCGAGCGCTCCCAGGAACTCGAGCGCCAGGGAATCGACATCGTTCACCTGGAGGTCGGGGAACCTGACTTCAGCGTGCCGGCCTGCGTCGACCGGGCAATCAGCGAGGCCGTGGAGGGTGGCCATACCCACTATACCCACAGCCTGGGAAGGTACGACCTGCGCGAGGAAGTTGCAGCCTATTACAAGCGGCGTTACGGGGTCTCCATCGATGCCGGGCGGGTGCTGGTCACCGGCGGTACCTCGGGCGCCCTGGTGCTGCTCATGGCACTGCTGCTGGAGCCCGGTGATGAGATCCTGCTGCCCAACCCGGGTTATGCCTGCTACGCCAACTTCGTTCTTACCTTCCACGGCAAGCCGACCGGCTACGAGGTGCCGGCGGATACCGGCTTCCGCTACGACCCGGCGCTCATCGGTAAGCTGATCAACGAGCGCAGCAAGGGCATCCTCATCAACTCCCCCTCGAATCCAACGGCGGCGGTTCAGGGCCACGACACCCTCGAACAGATCGCAGCTCTCGGCGTGCCGGTCATCAGCGATGAAATCTACCATGGACTCGAATACGGCGGGGAGGAGGACCGGGCCGTCAGCATGCTCGAGGTAACCGATGATTGCTTTGTCGTCGATGGCTTCTCCAAACGTCACGCCATGACCGGCCTTCGAGTCGGCTGGCTGGTTGCGCCGGAAGACCTGGTCGCGCCCCTTCAGCGGCTGCAACAGAACCCCTTTGTCTGCGCCAGCTCGCTGGCGCAAACCGCCGCCATCGCCGCGCTTCGAGAAGGCGAGGAAGCTCTCAAGGCCATGACCGGACAATACGCGCAGCGGCGGGAAGTGCTCTACAACGGCCTCCTCGAGCTGGGCTTCCCGATTCCGTGCAAGCCGATGGGCGCCTATTACATCTTCGCCCAGGCAGACCATCTCGATGGCAACTCGCTGCGCCTCGCCAGGCGAATCCTCGAGGAGGCCCATGTCGGCGTGACCCCGGGGATCGACTTCGGCAGCCGGGCCGAGGGGTGGCTGCGCTTCAGCTTCGCCAACAACATCGAAAACATTAACGAGGCGCTGCAACGCCTCAAAAAGTGGCTGTTGACCTTCGAGGCCTGACCCTGTTTACCCACTGCTACCCCATTGCAGAGCTCCCCTGAAGGCACAAAAAAACCCAGACAGATGTCTGGGAAAATGCGCGTTCATCTATAGCCTTCAGAACAAGGCCTTCCCGCCTGAAAAAAGAAACTTTTTCAGAAAATGACATAAGTCATTAAAATAAAAGGTCTTAGAATTCAAAATAGGCTCCGGGGTGGGCAGGACACGAAAAAACCCAGGCTTTTGAGCCTGGGTAAAATGCGCGTTCATCTTTAGCCTTCTATACAAGGCCCCTTGGGAAATAAACCATAATATTTTTTAAGCCCTTTAAATGACAGGGTTTATGGG
>JAYGDV010000568.1:0-2312 GCA_046582735.1 Planctomycetota bacterium | reverse complement strand
TGAGTTTTCTGCTTAGGCATTTAAAATCCTCTCTGGAAGAACGCCTCAAGGCGTCCTGTGAAATTCACATTCTCGAACGACTCCTCTGCCACCGGGAATACCCCTCAAAGGTAATCCCTCGACGCAGCGGAAGTGGAAGATTCTACCGCAGGGTTTGCTCTATGGAAGGGATTTTTTGGCTGAATCAGGCCCTGCCGATAGTTGAATCGACTACCGATAACCGTACCCCTCTAAATGCCCGAGGCCGATTCAATCATCGCTATTTGGGAGCAAGGATCATATTGATCCTGTTGCGGGCCTCCCTGGACGGTTCTTTCTCGACCTTGGAGCACTCCTCGAGCTCGCCGGCAAAGCGCTTGAGGACATCGATGCCGAGATCGAGGTGAGCCATCTCGCGCCCACGGAACATCATCGTCACCAGCACCTTGTGTCCCTTACCGAGGAAGCGCCGCCCCCTCTCAACCTTGACGACGAAATCATGCTCCCCGACCTTGGGGCGAAGCTTGACTTCTTTTCGCTTGTTGACTGGTTTTTTCTGGCTTCGGTTTTTCTTGGTCTGGTGGTACTTGAACTTGCCGAAGTCCATCAGCTTACAGGTACGAGGATCAGAATTCGGAGCGATTTCCACTAAGTCGACTTCTCGCTCTCCGGCAATTCGGAGCGCTTCGCTGATTTCCATGATCCCCATCTGCTCGCCTTTTTCATCAATCAGGCGACAAGAACCAACCGCATCTCGTTCAGACATAATACGCGGCCCTTTTTGGCGAACGGGAGCCCTACCACGAAAATTTTGAATGGGAATAAAACCTGCTCCTTTAAAAAACAAATCCGAAGGAAAACCATAAACACGACCTGGTCTGCACAGCAGGCCCGGATGGGAATCAACAGTCCCGATTTAAATCAAACCAATTCTCATCACGTGTACCTTGATACTAATCCTTGGCAAAAAAGCCCGTCAACTGAAAAAACCAGCCGAACGAGGTGCCTGCCGGCCCTCACTCGCCTTCTTCGCCGGGAGATTCCTCCGGCAGGTTCAACTCGAGGAAGAGTTCCTCCAGTTGTTCCCGGCTGACACCGCCGGGAGCTTCGGTCATGATGCAGCCACCCTTGGCCGTTTTGGGGAAGGGGATCACATCACGGATCGAGGGAACTCCCAACAGGAGCATCACCAGCCGGTCGAGCCCCAGCGCTATTCCACCGTGGGGCGGTGCCCCAAAGGAGAGAGCGTCGAGCAGAAATCCGAACTTCTCGCGGGCTTCCTCTTCAGACATATCGATCGCCTTGAACACCCTGGCCTGGACGTCCTGGCTGTGAATACGAATGCTGCCGCCGCCAAGCTCGATTCCATTGAGAATAATGTCGTAGGCCCGCGCCTTCACCGCTCCGGGATCATCCTCGATCAACTCGAGGTCTTCCAGCCGGGGACTCGTGAAGGGATGGTGACACGCATGGTAGCGGCCATCGTCTTCACTCCAGTCCAGCAGGGGGAAATCCGTCACCCAGAGCAGGTCGAACCGTCCCTCCGGAATGAGCTCGAGCTTGTTGGCGAGGTGGAGCCTGACCTCTCCCAGGGATGTTGCGGCGACAGACTTCTTGTCCGCCACCATGAGGAGCAGGTCCCCTTCCTTCGCCTCGAATGCTTCACGAAGAGCCGCCTCTCCCTGCTCGCCAAGGAACTTAGCGATTGGCCCCTTCACCCCCTCGGCCTCTATCTTCAACCAGGCCAGGCCTTTGGCTCCAAAGCTCTTGGCAATACTCTCGCAGCCATCGATGTCCTTGCGTGAAAGACTCGTCCCCCCGGGAACACAGAGCCCCCGCACCACCCCGCCACCTTCGACAGCCTTGCTGAACACCTGGAAATCCGTTTTGGTAGCTTCTTCCGACACATCCCTTATAAAGAGCTCAAAGCGCGTATCGGGACGGTCTGAACCGTACCGCGCCATGGCCTCGTCATATCCCATCCGCGGAATCGGTAGAGACACCTCCACCCCGAGCAGCTCATCAAAGAGCCTGCAGAGCAGCCGGTCTATAAGTCCCTGGATGTCTTCTTCGCTGACAAAGGCCATCTCGATGTCGAGCTGGGTAAACTCGGGTTGGCGGTCAGCTCGCAGGTCCTCATCCCGCATGCAACGCACAACCTGGTAGTAGCGGTCAAAACCGGCGATCATGAACAGCTGCTTGAAAAGCTGGGGGGACTGCGGGAGGGCGTAAAATCTGCTGGGATGGACTCTCGATGGAACCAGGAAGTCCCTTGCCCCCTCCGGAGTACTGCGGGTCAGAAATGGTGTCTCAAGGTCGAGGAACTGCTCTTC
>JAYGDV010000516.1:0-3532 GCA_046582735.1 Planctomycetota bacterium | reverse complement strand
AGCAACGACATCGTGCTCAGCATCCACTGCCACAACGACCTCGGCGTCGCCGTCGCCAACTCGCTCTCGGCCATGCAGGCCGGCTGCGACCAGATCGAGTGCACCATCAACGGTATCGGGGAGCGCGCCGGGAACGCCTCGCTCGAGGAGATCGTCATGGCCCTCAAGATGCGCGAGGATGTCTACGAGGTCGAAACCGGCATCCACACCGAGGAGATCTGGAGCACCAGCCGCCTGGTCTCCAATCTCACGGGTATCGAGGTCCAGAGAAACAAGGCCATCGTCGGTGAAAATGCCTTCGCGCATGAAGCAGGGATCCACCAGCATGGCGTCATCAGTGACCGCCGGACCTACGAGATCATGTCGGCCAAGGAGGTCGGATGGCACGGAACCCAGTTGGTCATCGGTAAGCACTCAGGTGTCCATGCTATCGAAAAGGTTCTCGAACGCCGGGGCTACGACCTCAACCGGGAACAACTTCACGAGGTTCGCACACGGGTAAAGGACGCCGCCGACAGGGAGAAGACCATCGAGGAAGAGGATGTCGTTGCCTTTGCCACCGAGGTACTCAACGAGCTCGACCACGAAGAACAGGTTCTCTCGCTTGAGGAGGTCTCGGTAATGACCGGGAACGGATTCACCGCCAGTGCGACCATCAAGCTGAGGATCAACGAGAAGGAGGTGATCGGCACAGGTACCGGCGTCGGTCCGGTGGATGCGTCCTCACACGCCCTCCAGCAAATTCTCAGTGCCCACTTCGGACCGGAGCTCGAGCTCAGCGACTATGGCCTGAAGGCCATCACCGGCGGGACCAACGCCCTGGCGCATGCCCATATCCAGTTTACCGACCAGGGCGAAAACCGTTTTCGAGGCGATGCCGTCGACAAGGATGTAATCCTTGCCTCGGTCCACGCAATGATCAAGGGAGCCAACCGGGCGCTGAATCACCGGAATCGCCAAGAGAGAGGGGCAGAGGGAGAAGGTGGCTCATCTTCTCCGGAAGCGGAATCTGAAGCCCAGAATACGGCTCAGTGAAAACAAGGCCTCCGAAGCAGGAACAGTGAAAAGCCCCCCTGAACAACCGAACCAATGATCAAGATCTACGATACGACCCTGAGAGACGGAACCCAGGGCGAAGGAGTTTCCTTCTCCCGTCGTGACAAGGTGAAAATCCTTCGACTGCTCGATGAGTTCTCCATCGATTACGTCGAGGGGGGCTGGCCGGGCTCCAATCCCAAGGATATAGATTTTTTCAAGGCTGCCGCAGATATCGAGCTGAACCATTCAAAGCTTGCAGCCTTCGGAAGCACCTGCCGCAAGGACAGCGATCCACAGGATGATGCCAACCTGAAGGCAATCCTCGATGTCAAGACACCCGTGGTCACGATCTTCGGCAAGTCCTGGCATCTGCACGTAACCGAAGTGTTGCGCACAACCCCCGAAGAGAATCTCCGGATGATCAAGGATTCCGTCAGCTACCTCGTCTCCCAGGACCGGGAGGTCATCTACGATGCCGAGCATTTCTTCGACGGCTACAAGGCCGACCCCGGCTACGCCCTCGAGACTCTCTCGGCTGCCCGCGAGGGAGGAGCCAGCTGCCTGGTACTGTGCGATACCAACGGCGGGGCCCTGCCGGGCGAGGTTGCTGAAATCATGAAGGCTACCCGCAAGAAGCTGCCGGAGGAGGAAATCGGCATCCACACTCACAACGATGGTGGAATGGCCGATGCCAATACGCTGACGGCAGTAGAAGGTGGAGCGGACCATATCCAGGGAACCTTCAACGGGCTCGGTGAGAGGTGCGGTAATACCAACCTCACGGTCGTGATCCCGAATCTCCTGCTGAAGATGGACAGGGAGCTCTCCATCAATGCCGACAGCCTGCCGAATCTCACCCACCTCTCCCGGTTTATCCATGCCATCGGCAACCTGAATTTCCCTGAGAACCATCCTTTCGTCGGCCAGATGGCCTTTGCCCATAAAGGCGGAGTCCACGTCAACTCGGTGATGAAGGTCGCCGACTCCTACGAACATATCAATCCCGCGATGGTGGGAAACACACGCAGAATCCTCATCTCGGAACTCTCGGGAAGATCAAACATGTCCTACCTGGCCAAGGCCGAAGGGATCGACCTCGATGCCCATCCGGAGGCCGCCGGCAAAGCGGTAGCAGAGATCAAGGCACTTGAAAACGAGGGCTACGTCTTTGAAGGAGCGGAGGCCTCTGCCACCCTGATCATCCTGAAACACATGGGAGTGGAAACCGAGTTCTTTGAACTCGTTCGCTACCGCACATCGGTTGAACACCGCCGAAGCGGAGGAACCTTCACCGAGGCCACGGTCAAGATCAAGGTCAAGGACCAGGAGTTCCTCGCTGTGGGGGAGGGAGTTGGCCCTGTCGACGCCCTGGATGAAGCCCTTCGGAAAGCGATTCAGCGCTTCTTTCCCGAGGTCGACTCGATCTTTCTCAAGGACTACAAGGTTCGCGTCAACGACGTCAGCGCAGGAACAGATGCGACGGTCTGCGTCACCATAGAAGGTGCCGACCGTGCGGATGAAGTTTCCTGGACTACGGTCGGCGCCAGTGAAAACCTCATCGAGGCCTCCTGGAGCGCCCTGAAGGACAGCATCTCCTACGGACTCCTGCGCAAGAAGAAGCAGGACTGAGCGGGAAGGCGGCAGGGTATCAGCGAACCTTCCGCAGGGCATCCGCCCCGCGGGTCACCGTGGAGCGGTTTCTCCCCATCCCGATCAGATAGAGAAGGCTGATCCGCCAATGGCGAAGAAGCGTCCGCAACTTCCCGCAACGCTCCCAGCGGCGCGTGGAAACCGTAACCGGCTCCTTCAGCAGCCGGAAGCTCCGGCTTCGGGCAAGGATCCTGACAAATTCGTGGTCCGGCAGGGCCCCATCCTCGGGAAATCCCCCTGCGTCGCTGAAGACCCGCGCGCGTACGAAGATCGACTGGTCACCGAAGGGGCCGAAGCCGAGACGGTTGCGCCAGTGAGCACAGCGGGAAACAGCCCTGTAAAAAATACCACCGCGGTCGAGACTCAGGCGAAAAGCCCCTCCCGAGATCCGTGGAGATTCCAGGGTCCTGCGGATCACCGCACCCGCATCTTCTCCCAGGAGCCCATCTGCATATTGGAAAACAAGAATCTCACCTTCTGCTTCCCGGGCTCCCCGGTTCATCTGCGAAAAAACACCGCCGGACTCCACGACCACCTTGTCAGCTCTGCGCCGGGCCAGCTCCTGTGTCCTGTCCTCACTGCCTCCATCGACCACGATCAGTTCGTCCACTCCGGCAAGCTCAAGCCGCTGAAGACAGGTTTCTATGCAGCTCTCCTCGTTGAGAGTCGGAATGATGACTGAAATGGAGGCTTCCTCACTCATGCGCCCGATTGTAACAGCAACCAGCCCGGCTCAAATGGCCCTCAGAACCTCTAAAACCAAAAAAAGTCGTCTCATGGCGTTTTTCTTACGAACAGTCAGTGGAAAAGGTTACACTACCTAGAGTGTTTGATTATCAACCAC
>JAYGDV010000512.1:0-19413 GCA_046582735.1 Planctomycetota bacterium | reverse complement strand
GGCATACTGAGACACCCGAGACCCTATGCCTTCAGCAAACAATCCCACGAGGTCATCGAGTACTACAGATACGATATCACCGAGCCCCGGATCAAGGTGGAGGAGGGGCTCAACCTGACACGGTTGCATGGGCAGGACGCGTGCGAGTGAGGCCGCAGGCGGAACTCAGCTGTACTTCCTGGTGAGCTCTTTGAAGTTCGACCGCGGCGCGCGAATCAAGCCGCCCTTGAGCTTCTCGCCTTCCGGGTCGACGTAGACGCGGCTGGTCGGCAGCTTGGGGCCGGGACGCTTCAACCCGAAGACGTGAATGTTGAAGATAAAGCTGTCGTCGGTGAGAGCCTCAAACCAGTGGATGTTGTCCTTGTAGTCGGAAACGGAAGAGTGCTCTCCCGCCTTGAACTTGCGATCGATGGTGGGCTTGATGATGAGATGCTTCGGCTGGTCTTCGAGACGATCGAAATGGCGGCCGTGCAGATCGCCCTTGAGGATCAGGAAGGCCGTCGCCATGTTGTTGTGACCATGCGGAACAACCGAGTTTCCCTTGTTGAGCGCAAAGATCTGCTTGCCGAAGACCAGCCTGTCAGGTGCCCCGTCCGCCTTCTTGAAGTTGAAACGGAGACTGGTTTCTGACTTCGCCTTGATCTTCAGGTTCTTGCGCAGGCGCTCGAAATCAACCAGCTCCAGCAGCTCATCAAGGCGAACCTTCGAAAAGAGCTCTTCGATCTTCTCCTGCCAGATGACCTGCTTGATGTTTTCATCCTTGAGGTCCCGGCACACCTCGTTGATCCCAGCAAGCCATTTACCCGTAACGGGCTTCACCTCGTTTCCAAAAGCATCGTTCTCAAAGAGGGTCTCCAGCAACGACCAGGTAAGAACGGAGCCGATTGTGCCGCGTGTGAACTCTCTGCGTGACAGTTTATCCATGTTAGCTTCCCTGTATATTTAGAGCCCCAGGGCCCGGTCCATTCGTTCAGCTATCTCCTTAAGACGCGCCTTGCCGCCACCGCCGACCTCGGCCGTAGCCCAGCCACTGAAGCCGATTTCCTTGAGCGCCTTTCGGACATCAGCCCAGTCTACGTCTCCATCTCCGATCTTGCAAAACCCGTTCTTCTTCCCCCAGCCCTTTACATCGAGTTTCACGATCCGGCGCCCCAGGGTACGAATCCACTCCGCCGGCTTGCCGTATTTCTGGTGATTGCCGATGTCAAAATAAGAGCCCACCCAGGGACTGTTGATTGCATCGAGGTATGCAGCAAGCTTGTCGGCCGTCTGGTTGTCCGGGCCACCGTGCACATAGCAGAAACCATTCCAGACGTTCTCGATCAGGATATGGATTCCCAGGCGCGAGCTCAGCGGCAGCACCTTGCGAATCTGCTCAATCGACCGATCCCAGACCTGCTCCTGGTTCTCTTTCTCCTTATTGGCAACCCGGCCTGGAACCAGCAGGACCGAGGACCCACCTACCAGATGCGTATCACGCACAGCGGTCTCGAGGCCGGCGCGGCCCTTCTCCCTGACCGCGGGGTTGGGATCGGAGAGCCTTGTTCCCCAGTGGATGGAGTCAACCGCCCCGTGAATCGGAAAGCCGACCGCCTTGCTCGCAGCCAGCGCCGCCTTCTTATTGCAGCCGCCGGGACTGTTCAGCTCGACACCGTCATAGCCGAGTCCCTTGAGAAGCTCGAACTTCTCCTGGATGGAGAGCTTGCCCTTGACCATCCCGAACTTGACCGATTTATAGATCCGGCCCCGGTGCTCGCCGGTCGAGGCCTGTGGAGAACGGGCGGAGAGTGTTGTCATACCCAGCGCCGAAACAGCACCTGCTGCCGAGGCACAGATAAATCGTCTTCTTCCCAAAGGCTCAATCATTAGTCAGCTCCGTTGAATTCTGGTTCCTCTTTATTTCAGCAGGCCGACAATGTAACCCAAAGTCTCCCCGCAGGAGACACAAGATTTTCCTCTCCTTCGATGCCTGCCGCCGCCCCCAATAGACTCGAAAAAAAGAACGCCATCACTTAGGCTGTCCCGGTCTGCGGCAACCTGGACCCGGCAGGTCGTGCCGGCAAAACAACCACAGGGAAATCGAGGGAACGATGAGCAAGCTACAGGCCTATATCGATGAGCGTAAAGAACTGAATCTCCAGGAGCTCATCGAGCTGCTGAAGATCCCGAGTGTCAGCACCGATCCGGCGCTTGCAGGAGATGTCAGCAACTGCGCCCGGCGCATGGGCGAGCTGATGACAGAGGCCGGCCTCGAAACCGAGATCTTTGAATTCAAGGAAACCGACGGGCATCCAATTGTTTACGGAGAACGCCTCGAGGCCCCGGGAGCGCCGACCGTCCTCGTATACGGCCACTACGATGTGCAACCATCGGATCCCGATGATCAATGGGACAGCCCTCCTTTTGAGCCGACTGAAAAAGATGGATACCTCTTCGCCCGCGGAGCCACTGATGACAAGGGCCAGTTCTACGCGCTCATCAAGGGCATCCAGGCCTCGAGGGCGGTCAACGGGAAGCTGCCCTGCAACGTCAAGGTCCTCTGCGAGGGCGAGGAAGAGATCGGCAGCCCCAACCTCGATCCGTTCATTCGCAAGGAGCTCGACAGGCTGGCCTGCGACATTGTCTTCATCTCCGATTGCAGCCAGTTCGGTATCGACATGCCGGCCATCACCTACGGCCTCAAGGGGCTCTGCTACCTCGAGGTCTTCGTCAGGGGGCCATCGACTGACCTGCATTCCGGCACCTTCGGAGGCTCGGTGGCCAACCCCGCCAATGTCCTGACCTGCCTGATGGCCGCCTGCCAGGGGCCCGATGGGAAGATCGCGATCCCGGGCTTTTATGATGACGTAAGACCGCTTGAGGACTGGGAGCGCGAGATGATGGCCGAGCTTCCCTTTGACGAGGAGGAGTTCAGGAAATCAGTTGGAGTGGTGAAGGTCTTCGGCGAGGCCGGCTATACCACCCTCGAGCGAAAAGGAGCCCGGCCGACTCTCGACATCAACGGAATGATCAGCGGCTTTACCGGTGAGGGGGCGAAAACCGTTCTGCCGGCAACTGCCAGTTGCAAGTTTTCCATGCGCCTGGTGCCTGACCAGGACCCCGACAGGATTGCAACCCTTGTAAGCGACTTCCTGAACGAGATGGCCCCTGATACCGTCGAGGTGGAGGTGCGTCCCCACCACGGCGCCAGCCCGGTCATCGTTTCGCGCGATGGAGCTGCCGTCAAGGCGGCTGAAAAAGCCCTCGAGACAGGGTTTGGAAACCGCCCTCTCTTTGTGCGCGAGGGGGGCTCCATCCCAGTCGTCAATACCTTCCAGGAGGCACTGGGTGCAGAGAGCCTGCTGGTCGGACTGGGGCTCCCGGGCGACAACCTGCACGCACCCAACGA
Organism: Planctomycetota bacterium; assembly: GCA_046582735.1. GTDB lineage: Bacteria > Planctomycetota > UBA8108 > UBA8108 > UBA8108 > UBA8108. Next base: position 16,025 of record JAYGDV010000512.1, on the reverse strand, counting down.
ACACTTTCGCATCATTGATTTCCACCGCGGCGCTGTCACCATGGCCGCCTTCCTAGAAGAATACGGCAAGAGCGAAGCTTGAGCCGGGTGGTGAGCCTGCCTCTATGACCCCGTTGCGGGCTCCGTGCGAGTCTCTTTGCTGCCGCCCGGGGGCGATTTACCCTTTCCGGAAGTGACCGCGTCCTCGAGGAAAGTCTCGATATGAGCCGCCTCCCTCAGGCGTTTGAGATCCTGGGTACGGGCAATCCTGTGGCGCTCATTGAGAAGGGTACTCTCTATATCGGACTGCGCCTCGGCATAGCTTTTTGGATTCCCCTTGACGAGATCCTCCATGCGGAAGAAATAGACCCTGTCCGCCGCCCTGTGGGGGCCGGAGACCTTTCCCTTGGCGAGCGCTCTCAGCGCCTGCGGTATAGGAAATTGAAAATGCTTGAGGTCGCTCCACTCTTCCTTATGCAGGCTTTTGCGCAGCCTGGGGTTCGCCTGGTGTTCCTCGGAAAACTTTACGGCAAGATCACCAAAGGGGGCGCCTGCAGTGAGCCCGTTATTCACCTGCCGGATCTTCACGGGCAGATTGATATCCGCGGAAAGCACAATCTGCTGAAAAACGACCTCCTGCGGGGTGGAGAACTTTTCCCGGTGAGCTCGATAGTAGGCGCGGGACTGGGCCGGAGTAACAAACCGGTCTATTTTCGGAAAGACCTCCCTGTAGAGGTAATCATTTTTCAGGAGCTTTTCACGGACCGTACGGATGACTTCCTCTCTGCTGTTAGCGAACTCGGCCTTGTGCTTGGCAAAGTAATCCTCCCGCGTGGTGAATTGCTTGAAGCCTGCCTTCTGGAGCTTCTCAATTTCATTGTCGATAAAAGACATCACCAGCTCAAGCGGCACCCCGGTATCAAGATCTCTTCCGGGAAGCCGCGCCACCCCGGCCTGCAGAGTCAGCTCATCATCGATCATCTGTTTCAGGATCCGCTTCTCTTCGTGCCGGCGGTTGATCTGCGCCCGGGGCACCTTGACCCGTGCAACGATCTCGTTGATCCTGCGGTTGAGCTCTTTTTTCAGATCGGCTCGCGTGATGACCTTATTGCCGACGATGGCTGCGATACCGCCAAGGGTCCTCTCCTCGGCCCGGGGAGCAACCTCCTGCCCGGGAGCCTCTGCCGCAGAAGGCTTTACCGGAGAAACCGGCCCTGGGAGGTCTGCCGGAACCTGCGTTAGTATCTGTGTCACGATCAACACAGCCTTGCTCAACATATAAAACTCCTGTTCGTGCAACTTACCGTACACGGTTACTTTAAAGCTTCACTTCGAGATGTCCACGAATCGTCTTCCGAGGCGGCGGGATCGGGGAAATTTGCCGGTTTCCAGCCACTGGGAAACGAGTAAAAACACCTCTTTGCCGGGCTTTTTCACTTTTTCAAGCAGCCCTTCTTTCTCGAGGCAGACCGCCACCGTGGAGCTGTCCAGCACGACAATACGGTAAGGACAGCCGTCGAGCAGCTCCTTCATCTTCTCCCCGCCCCTGAGTAGAAGGTTGCCGTCTTCACAGCCAATGTACTCGATCTCCCAGGAGTTACAGTCAACGCGCAGCTGCTGCAGGTCAAAGAGCTGCACCACCGGGGGAGGCAGCTTTCCATAGCAATCCCTTAATTCATCGCGAAGATCAGCGAGAGAATCCCGGCTCCGTGCGGTTGAAATCTTCCTGTAGATCTCGAGCTTGGCCTCCTGCGACCTGGTGAACTCATCGGGAATAAACGCCCTCAAGGCGAGGTCGATCTCGACACTGACCGGCTCGCTGTAGCGCTCATCCTTCATTGTATGAATACACTTTTCGAGCAGGCGGCAATACATCTCATAACCTACCGTCGCGATATGCCCACTCTGCTGTTTACCGAGGATGTTGCCTGTCCCACGGATCTCGAGATCGCGCATGGCAATCTGGAAACCGGAGCCCAGCCCGGAAAATTCAACCAGGGCCTTGAGCCGCTTGAGCGCCTCGGGATTCACGTGCCGCCGCTCCGGCAGGAAGAGATAGCAATAGGCCTGGTTCTTATAGCGGCCGACCCGGCCGCGAAGCTGGTGGAGGTCCGCGAGGCCATACCGGTCAGCCTCGTTGATAATGATGGTGTTGACCCTGGGAATATCGATTCCGCTTTCAATAATGGTCGTGGCGATCAGGACATCCGCCTCGTGCCGCATGAAGGCGCCCATCCTCGCCTCGAGATCCCGTTCTTTCATCTGGCCATGCACCACCAGGGTCCGCGCCTCAGGAACTACGCGGCGCACCTCGTTCTCGAGCACCTCGATATCCATAACCCGGTTGTGTACCAGGTAGACCTGCCCATCCCTGTTCAGCTCCCGGATGATGATCTCCCGCATGTGGTTTAAATCAAACTGGCTGATCTCCGTCTGGATCGCCATCCGTCCCTGCGGTGCCGTGGCCAGGCTCGATATGTCTCGTATACCGAGAAGAGCCATATGAAGGGTTCTTGGAATCGGCGTTGCCGAAAGGGTCAGCACATCAACCTGCTTGCGAAGCTGCTTCAGCTTTTCCTTATGGACCACGCCAAATCTCTGCTCTTCATCAATGACAACCAGGCCCAGGTCCCGGAACCCGACATCCCGGGAAAGAAGGCGATGGGTGCCTATGAGGATGTCCAGCTGCCCCTTGTTTGCCCGCTCTACAATCTCCTGCTGCTGGGCGCGCGTACGGAACCTGCTCAGAACCTCAATCGTTACCGGGAAGCCGGCCATCCTCTCGGCAAATGATTTGTAGTGCTGCTGGGCCAGGAGTGTTGTCGGCACGAGGATAGCGGCCTGGCGCCCCCCCTCAATCGCCTTGAAGGCCGCCCGCATGGCCAGCTCGGTCTTTCCGTAGCCCACATCCCCGCAAACCAGGCGATCCATCGGCCGGGCAGCCTGCATGTCCTCCTTGATCGCCAGGGTCACCTCAACCTGGTCGACAGTGTCCTCAAACGGAAAGGACGCCTCGAACTGGCGCTGCCACTCGCTGTCTTCACCGCAGGCGATACCTGGCCGTTCCATTCTCCCTGCCTGGATATCAAGCAATTCGGCGGCAAGATCCATCAGGGCGGCCTCGACCTCACCCTTCTTGCGCGCCCAGTTCATCCCCCCCACCTTGTCAAGAGTCGGGGCGCGGTCTCCGCTGCCGATGTATTTCTGAACAAGGTCGATCTTCGAAACCGGGACATAAACCTTCACATCTCCCTTGAAAACCAGGGCCAGGAATTCCTGCTCAATCCCGTCTTTTTCAAAGGCCTCTATTCCAAGGTAGCGTCCGATTCCGTGTACAAGGTGAACAACATGGTCGCCGCTTTTCAGTTCCAGGGAACTCCGAATCGCCCTGCCCGCCGCAGTCTTCGCCCGGCGGGGACGCCTGACGATCTGGCGATTGAAGAACTCCCGAGCAGTCAGGGCCGCCTGTGAGAGAGCCGTCACCTCAAAACCGCGACGCAGAGGACCGACCTCAAGAGAAATACATTCCTCTGCGTCAAGTTGGTTATCTCTGAGCAACTCCTGGAAACGCTTGCGCTCTCCCTCGCTTTCACAATACAGGACCAGGTCAGTGCCGGCGGCGATCCGCGACCGCAGCGAGTCAAAGGCCCGGGAAATATCTGCCGAGACGGCCTGCTCAACAGACCCGAAGCCGAGATTGATTGCCGGCATGGAATCCGGGGTGGGCGGCATGCACGAAGCGTACAGGCTGCCGCAGCTGCGGAGCTTTCGCAGAAAGCTGTCCCGGCAGGACTCACCTTCGGAGCCCAGGAGATTATGAAACACCTTCGCCGCCCTTTGCAGAACTGCCTCATCTTCCCACAATACGACCCGGTCCTCCTCCCGGAGATAATCGAAAAGAAGCGCCTCCCTGCCCCGGTAGCAGTCCTGGAAGATCCCGTCGCGATCAGCCAGGACCAGGTCCAGCCGGCTTTCTCCGCAATCCGGAAGAGAACGCTGGCTGTCAGGGTCATAGCGGCGAATCGATTCGATCGAATCACCGAAATACTCGAGCCGAACAGGGGAATCGCCTGCATGGGCAAAAACATCAAAAATATCACCGCGGCTGGAGAACTCGCCAGCCGCCTCTGCAAGACGTACGTTGCGGTAGCCCTTCTCCGTGAGCATCTTTGCCAGCTCGCCCGGGGGCAATTCGAAGCCGGGACGAATCTCCAGCCTGTCCTTGCCCAGGACAGCGGGCTGCGGCACCGGTTGGATAAGTGCATGGATGGGGGTCACGATGAAGCCTCCTCCCTCGCGCACCAGCAGGCGCTCAAGGACGTGCAGGCGCTCACCGTAAACCAGTGGATCAGGCCGGGAATCGGGCTGGAAAAGAGAATCCCAGGCTGGAAATGGAACGACCGCCGCTGCGGCAAAAGTTTCAATCTCCTCCAGCAGATGATCAGCGTCCTCCTGGCAGGAAGTCACGACGACACAGTGGCCGTTCTCCTCTTTGTCCTGCTCCATCCAGGCCCCGAGGAAAAACGACAAGGCGCCCCCCCAGAAACCGCCGATCCTGGCCGGGCCGGCATCCAGCAGGTCCACAGCCTGGCGGAACTCATCGCTTTGTCTGTAATCTCGGATTAACTGGCTGCTCAATCTTCCTTCTCTTCCTCGTTTTCATCATCATCAAGCATGGTCAGAGTAATTCTTGCCGCCTCCTGCTCCGCTTCTTTCTTGGCCGTCCCCTTACCGATCGCATAACGCTTGTCGCCGATCACGGCAACAACCTCGAAAGATTTCATATGGTCGGGGCCCTGTTCGGAAATCACCCGGTAGGTTGGCGTCAGGCCGAGGACTCTCTGGGCCCACTGCTGCAAGAGGGACTTGTAGTTGCGATGATGCTCGTCGCTGGCCACCTTCAGCACCTGGTGATAGATGTTCCTCAACACAAAACGGCGGGCCACCTCGAGCCCCCCATCCTTGTAAATAGCCGCAACCACAGCCTCGAATACATTCGCCAGGAGTGAGTTTGGAAGTTTTTTGCGCCGGGTAACACCCTTGCCGACATTGTAATGCCCTCCCAATCCCAGGCGCTGGCTCTCCTCGGCCAGTATGTTCGTCGATACGACCACCGACTTGATCTGCGTGAGCTCCCCCTCATCCCGGTGCTGAAAGAAATTATAGAGAAATTCCGTCATCACCAGCCCGAGAACTGAATCGCCGAGAAACTCCAGGCGCTCATTGGATGGGTTGTCAATCGTCTTGATCGATGAGTGGGTCAGGGCCTGGTGAAGAAACCGAAGATCCCTGAACTGGTATGAAACCTTCTGCTCACACTCGCGAAGATTATTGAGGTCGGCATCGTCAAGCTCTTCCGCCGCCCAATACTCCATCGTTTCCGTCATTCGCTGTTCGCTCCTGTTCCTGGAGCCCGGCGGAAGTAATATCCGGGGGAACTCCAATTATCATCTTCTCCCTGCACGGCAGCAGGAACGCAGTGCAAGGCCACGATAAGAACAACGAGAACGGGAAGAACCGATCGACGTCCATCGGAAGCGATCCGTTTTTCTCGGTCTCTATTCTCTACTATCTTATTATCGTCTCTTCCGGACAATCATGTTAGCACTTGTTTGGAATCACTTATCGATGGCAAACAAGCCGCGCTCCCAGCGAATCTCCACCACCCGCGGCCAGAGCCGATGGTCACCGAACCGAACGGTGATTCCATCAAACCGGTAGCTGCAGGGCTCCCGCGAAAGACTCTGAATGTACGCCCTGCAGGCGCGCCGGAGACAACGACGCTTGGCGGCATCGATCTTTTCGAAACCCTCACACCAGGAACCTGCCCGGGTCGACTTGACCTCTATGAAGACCAGCAGATCTCCCTCGCAGGCCACGAGATCAAGCTCCGCGCCGGCGATCCGAACATTGCGTGCAAGGATATCCAGGCCCTCGCGAGCCAGGTAGCCGGCGGCTTTTCTCTCACCCAGGCGGCCCAGGGCGGCACTGTTTATCCGGCCGGAACCTCTCAGCAACCCGCCTATCCAGGCTGGAACCCTCACCCGCTGCCCCCACCCCGCCGCAAACCGCTGGCAGGGGCGGAGTCCGGAGGCATCTCAGTTTACGCCAGCAGCCGCTTCGGATGACTCCTCGCCCTGGGGCCCTTCGGCCTCATCGACAGGAGCCTCCTCCTGGGGCTCTTCAGCAGCCTGGTTGGCAGCCGCTTCCTTCGCCGCGGCAGCGGCAAGGCGGGGATCATCTCCCCGGCGTTCCTTGACGCGAGTAGCTTTTCCAATGCGATCGCGCAGGTAATAAAGCCTTGACCGGCGAACCTTACCCTTGCGCCGCACCTCGGCCTTCAGGATGACCGGCGAGTGGAAAGGAAAGGTCCTCTCAACACCCTCTCCGGCAACAATCCGGCGCACCGTAAAAGTGGCGGTGATAGAATTCCCACCCTGGATCTTGATGACCGTACCGGTAAAGATCTGGACCCGCTCTTTTTCGCCCTCGCGAATCTGCACATGGACATCGACTGTGTCTCCCACCTGGAAAGACCCCAATGGGGTTTCACGTTTGTGCCGGGCTTCTACCTCGTCGATCAGATTAGACATTTTCTTGTGCTCCAGTCCGCCCCTCCCGGAGCCGGACGTTTTGATGAATCGCCTGCCACAGTACGGGCAGACCAGGCCATCGGATGGCTTCAACCTGAAGCTCAGGTCTTATCCAACTCCTGGCCGGTTTCCTGTAATTCCTTGTTCTCCAGCAGGTCACCTCGACGCTCCCTGGTTTTTTCCAGGGACTGCTGGCGACGCCACTGCTCAATTTCCGCATGGTTACCTGACAGCAGAACATCGGGAACTTTCATCCCTCGATATTCCGGCGGCCGGGTGTATTGCGGATAATCCAATACTCCGTTTTCAAAAGACTCCTGGGAAGAGGATTCCGGATGCCCGAGGGCACCGGGAATCAGGCGGACGATCCCGTCCACCAGCACCATCGCGGGGAGCTCTCCCCCCGAGAGTACATAATCCCCGATAGAAACCTCTTCGAAGTCCAGCCCCTCGATGATTCGTTCATCAAATCCTTCGTAATGCCCGCAAAGCAGGACAATCCGTGTCTCCGTGGACAATTCTCGCATCAGGGGCTGGTCCAGCCGGCGCCCCTGGGGTGTCAGGATGATCTTGCGAACACGGCCATCCGCCGATGGCTCTACCTGGCTGAGGACACTCTCAACCGCATCGAAGACAGGCTCGGGCTTAAATACCATCCCCGGCCCGCCCCCATAAGGGCGGTCATCAATCGAGCGATAGCGATCCTCGGTGAAATCCCGAAGGTCAACGCAATTGATCTCGGCGAGCCCCGACTTCACGGCACGCCCAACGATGCTTTCGCCCATTACGGAGGAAAACATCCCCGGGAAAATTGTGATGATATCGAATCTCACGGCCATGGTTCTGCAGCTCGTCGAAAAGAAATATGTTTCTGCTGGACCCGCTCATTCCACCTGCGGCGGAAGCCCCACCGGCCACTGACCGGACTGGGTCACAACAAATAAACTCGCTGTATCGGAGTGAGCTTTCTTTCAATGGTTCCTATGCGCTGGATTCTTCGGCTTCCTCAGCGGGAGCTTCTTCTGCAGCTTCCTCAGCGGGAGCCTCTTCAGCTGCAGCCTCTTCAGCTGCAGCCTCCTCGGCGGGAGCTTCTTCTACCTGGGCCTCGGCAGCCTCGTCCTGAGCCTCTACGACTTCAGCCTCAGCACCTTCTTCCGCCTCGGCAGCAGGGGCTTCTTCCTTGGGTTCAGGCGGCGCCTGCTTATTTTGAGCCTTCTGTTTTCTTTTTCTTTTCCGCTCGAGTCGCTCATCGCGGGCGGCTCGCTTTTCCGCGCTCAGAGGACGCGCTCCGGGACCTTCTTCGGATTCATTTTTCTTTTCCGGGGAACCCAGTTTCCGTCGAGTTTTCACCTTCTTGACTGTGCCAAGACCTTCTACCTCCTCCTGGCGCAGAAAAGTCAGAACTGTCTGCGAGGGAGTAGCACCGACACTGATCCAGTACTCCGCCCGTTCCTTATCGAGGTGAAACTTCTTCGCGTTATCCTCGATGAAAGGATCGTAATAGCCGATGCTCTCGATGTATTTGGCATCGCGGGCACGGCCTTTTTCTATTGCACAGATTCTGTAGAAGGGGCGGTGAGTTTTACCCATCCGCCTCAGGCGCAGCCTGACCGACATTCAACTACCTCCGGTTGCACTCACCAGCCGGGCCGACGACCCGGCATAAAAAAACTTAACCTATTCTAATCCAATACTTTAAAGCCCTTCCGCCAGCCTTCCGGAAGGTGCAAAAGATGGGCAATTATCCCCATTTACCCCGTAAGGTCAAGTGATTTAGGAAGTTCCGAATCGAATGCCTCAACCGGTTTTCAGGGCTGATAAAACACCTTAAAAAGGGGGAACCCTTGTCGGCCTGCACGACCCTGGTGTCACCGTCGCCGGCTCTTCCTGCGGTTTTTACGCTCTCGCTTTCGGCGGGCCTTCAGATCTGCCTTGGATTTTTTCCGTGTCTTGGCAGTGCCACCCGATTTCTTTTTCTGTTCAGGGTTTTGCGCAGCCCCCATCTGCTGCGACATCTCGGCCATCATCTGGTGCGGGTTGCTCATCATTTTCTTTGCCTGCGCCATGGCCTTGAGCTTGCCCAGCGGACCTTTTCCGCCCCCCCCGGTCATCTGGTCCATCATTTTTTTCATCCCGTTGAACTGCTTGAGCAGGTCATCTACGTCCATGCGCATCCGCCCACTGCCGCGGGCGATCCGATCACGGCGTGTTGAATTCAGGATCTCTGGACGACGGCGTTCCTTGGGAGTCATGGACCGAACGACCCCCTCGATGTGACCGAGGTCCTCATCGCTGATGTCCATGTCCCCAAGCTGGGCGCCCATGCCCGGCACCATCTCAAGCAACTTGCGCAGGTTGCCGCCCGCCATCTTTTTTACCGATTGCAGCTGCTCGAGAAAATGCTCCAGGGTGAAGGTGCCTTGGAGCAGCTCTTTCTGCATCCGGGCGGCATCGTCTGCATTGACGACCTCCTGGGCCTTGGCGACGATTCCCCGCACATCTCCAAAGCCGAAGATCCGCTCCGCCATGCCCTCGGGACGGAACTCTTCAAGGGTGCCCTCGAGCTTCTCCCCTGTTCCGACAAATTTGATCGGCTTGCCGGTGACGGTCTTTACCGACAAGGCCGCTCCGCCACGGGCATCTCCATCGAGCTTGGTTAGAATGACCCCTGTCAGCTCGAGCCGGTTATTGAACTCGCCCGCACTCTTGACCGCATCCTGGCCGACCATCGCGTCACAAACCAGGAACACCTCGTGGGGGCTGGTCACCTGCGCCACCTCGCAGACCTCTCCCATCATCTCCTCGTCGATGTGCAGGCGCCCCGCCGTATCGAGAATAACGGTGTCACAGCCCAGGCGACTGGCCTCCTTGAGGCCCTCGGCACAGACTACCGGTGGTTTTGCCCCCGGCTGCGAATAGACCGGGACCTTGATCTGCTCTCCCAGCGTCCGCAGCTGGTCGATAGCTGCAGGGCGTTGCATATCTGCTGCCACCAGGAGAGGACGACGCTTATGCTCCTTGCGAAGCAGCAGCGCCAGCTTACCGCAGGTCGTGGTTTTACCGCTTCCCTGGAGGCCGGCCATCAGGATCACGGTCAGTCCCTTGGGCTGGAAATTGATCGACGGGTCAACCGGCCCCATCAACTCCACAAGGTGCTGGAAAACAACCTGGATGAACTGCTGCCCGGGTTCAACACCCTTGAGAATCTTTTCCCCAAGGGCATCCTCCTCGATCTTCTGCAGGAATTCCTTGATGACCTCCAGGGCGACATCCGCCTCCAGGAGCGCCACCCGGATCTCACGGAGCGTCTCGCGGATATTCTTCTCGGTGATCTTCTTACCGGCAATATTGCCGAGGATCCCCGTAAATCTCTTGGTGATACTTTCGAACATTTTTTGATCCTCCTGGAGCCCGGCAGGCTTCCAGGGATGAACAGTCAGCCGCGGTTACCGAACGCGAATTAAGGGCGGTATGGTAACACCGCCACCGCAACGCTTCCAGCATGCCAAAAGAACAGCCTTGCGCGGTCTTCCGGGCTATTGCCCTGCGGGTTTGGCGGTGGTAAACCAACAGGGCCAACCGCCGTTGAAGAAACCGCCGGGTGACCACCCAACGGCGGCGGCCGAAACCTCTACCTGGAAAAATCGCTGTGACCCGCCCCTGCGCTATCATCTGCCTGACCGGCTCCGAGCTTACCCGGGGAGAAACCCGTGACGCCAACGGCTCTTTCCTTGCCACGGAACTGACCATGCTCGGTATTCACGTCAAAGAAATCCTGCTGCTGCCTGACAACAGGCAACAACTCGAAGAGACCTTCGGGGAGCTGGCCGAAAGGGCCGACATCCTGATTATCAGTGGTGGTCTCGGACCCACCGCCGATGACCTCACGATCTCCGCCCTCGCTGCAGCCCTCGGGCGGGAGGTAACTATCGATCCAACGGCACGGGAAAGCATGCGCTGCAAAGCTCTCCAGCGTGTCGCATCAGAGGCGGAAATCCCCGGCAACTTCTACAAGCAGGGCGAAGTGGTCGAAGGGGCAACCGTTCTTCAAAACCCCGCCGGGCTGGCACCTGCAACCCTGGTCGAGACAGGGCGCGGCCTGGTCGCCGCCCTTCCGGGCGTTCCGTATGAGCTGCGTGCGATTTTCCACGAACACCTCGCCGGTGAGATCGCCCGGCGCCTCAACCTGTCTCCTCCCCGGATATTGCGAGCCAAGCTCATGGGACGACCCGAAAGCTGGGCAGAGGCCCGGATCCAGGAGCTGGGTATCGACACCTCCCGGATCGAATATGGCATCAGCGCCCGCCCGGGAGAGCTTCTGCTCAAGTTCATCTCCCACGAGGAGAATGGGCACACCCTGCTCGATGGAGTTCGCCAGGTGCTCGCCTCCGAGTTTGGCGAAGATCTCTTCTTTCTGCCTGAAGGCCTTAAAGACCCAGCCGGAGAGCCCGTCGACATCTCCCTCATGCGCAGGGTTCACGAGCTGCTCCTGTCAGTCCGGGCAAGTGTTGCCACGGCTGAATCCTGCACCGGGGGATTGATTGCCAAACGCCTGACCGACCGGGCAGGATCATCGCAGTATTTCCTGGGTTCAACAGTCGCCTACCAGAACGACATCAAGGTCTCCATGCTGGATGTGGAGGAAACGGTGCTCGAAAGTAAGGGGGCCGTCTCGAGGGAGGTCTGCGAAGCGATGGCGCGAGCGGCCAGGAACAGGTTTTCTGCAACTTACGGGATCTCCGTAACCGGGATTGCCGGGCCGGGAGGAGGAAGCGACCAGAAACCCGTTGGCCTCGTGTATATCGGCCTCGCCGGCCCGGAAGAAGAAACCTGCTACGTAGAGAAAAAGATCTTTTCCGGTGGGCGCGACCTCGTGCGGGCCCAGGCGGCCACCCGGGCACTGGACCTTTTACGAAGAAGCCTCGAAGGCGAACCGCCCTGAGCCAGCAGAGCGACTCCCTGCAACCATCCCCCGCAAACCGTATGGCCCACACCTCGACATGGACCGTATCATAGGTAACGTGGACAGCCCGATCGCAACAGAATTTGACATCCCATTCACAGTGGAAAACGTTCTCGCCGGCTACCGGCAGGGAATCTTCCCAATGGGAGATGATGAGGACGACCTGGTCTACTGGTTCCGGCCGGATCCCCGGGCCATCGTACCCCTGGATGATCTTCATGTTCCCCGCTCACTGCAACGGTCCATCAACCAGGGGGAATTCGAGGTGACCGCCAACAAGGCCTTTGCCGATGTCATGATCGGCTGCGGCGAGGGGCGCCCGGTCTGGATCACCGACCGGATCCATGACCTCTACAACCAGCTGCACCAGCTGAAAAGGGCCCATTCCATCGAAGTCTGGAGTGGAGGAGAGCTCGTCGGCGGGATCTACGGCGTGCAGGTCGGGGGCGCCTTCATGGCGGAATCAAAATTTCACCGTGTCACCAATGCATCGAAAATCGCCCTGGTGAAGCTGGTCGAGCGACTGGCAGAAGGAGGCTTCTGCCTGCTGGAGGTCCAGTACCTGACCGACCACCTCCGGCAGTTTGGCGCCTGTGAAATCCCCAATGCCGATTACCTGCTTCAGCTGGAGAGCGCGTCGAGTCTCGAGTGCGCCTTTTAGCGGTTGCGCCCGGGAGCCCGGCTTGCCTGCGCAACAAGGCCTACCTGGCCGCCTTCCTGAAGGCCCACAAGCGGTCCTTGCCCCGAATATAGATCGTTCCATCGGCCAGTGCCGGGGTTGCGATGACCTGCCCGGACACCTTACCCTTGCCGGCGATCTTGAATTCATCTCCAGCTGTCAACACGATGGTCTCTCCCGACATTGCCGTGAAATAGATCTTTCCATCGGCCGCTACCGGAGAGGCCTTGACGTTGCCCCGGAAAATTCTTTCGCGCCACTTCAGCTCTCCGGTAACAGCGTCGAGACAGGAACCTACCCCGTTGTCGCGAACCAGGTAAAGGCGGCCGCGGTAACATACCGGTGTCGGGCAATCCGGAGAATGCTGCTTATAGGTCCAGCTGCGGCGGCTTTTAGTGATGTCGCCCATGGCTTCCTTGTCGAGCTTCAGGCCGATGACCCGTCCCAGCCCACCGTATCCGGAGGAGGTGGCGAAGACCATGCCCCCGGCCGCGGTCGGCGAGGCGATCGAGCGCCCTGCCTTATGCGGAATCTCGAGACCCGAAGAAATCCAGAGCTGGCGACCGGAAACCGGATCATAGGCGTTCACATGATCAGCCCCGGAGACCACCACCGCCTTCTCGCCTTTCCAGTCAAAAAGTATCGGTGAGGAATAAGCATCCGCAGCCTCGCCGACACAGGGCAGCTTCCTGTCCTTCTTCCAGAGATATTTCCCGGTCTGGATATCAACGCAAAGAAGATAGGACGGCCCTCCATTCATGCAGGCGATGTAGAGACGGCCGGAATGGAGCAAAGGAGATGAACCCATACCCCAGAGAATGCGGTATTCACCATGGTCCTTGACCAGGTCTTTGCGCCAGAGAACTTTTCCCGTCGCGCTGTCGAGACACACCAGGTCGCCGGTGCCAAAGAGCGCACAAACCCTCCCAGCGGTCGCGACACAGGTTGGAGATGCCATATTGTGCAGGCGGTGGTGCTTCGTCTTTCCACGACCTACCTCCTGCTCCCAGGCCAAACGGCGCTCAGCGCGGCTGATGCAAAGAACGTAGAGGGCATCACCTTCCTTCTGCGCAGTAAGAAAAATCCTGTCTCCCACGATGCAGGGCGAAGAGTTGCCCCACTGGGGCAGGTCAACGCTCCAGAGCAGGTTCTTCTTTTTCTCCTGCGACCATTTCTGCGGGAACCCGGCCTGCTCAGAAACGCCGTTGCCATCAGCCCCGCGCCAACCAGGCCAATCTGCAGCCCTTAAAGCTCCCCAGGCGAAAAAGAAGCTGCCGAGGGCAAATACCAGGCCGGTTCGAAACGACATCTAAACCTCCTTCAGCAGATGGGTCCGTTCTTTAACAACACAGGAACTGGAAGGAATACTTAACAGGAAGCTAAACTTATCCAGAGAACGCATTATAACCCTGCTGCGGCTGCTGGGAACGCTCTACCCGAAATCCCCGGCCCAACATCTGGATTAGGGAGAAAAAAGGCGTTGCAAAGCCCCTATTAAGAAGGGAAACTCGAAACTCGTTTCTTTGCTCTTTTTTGGGTCGGAGAATATAGGGGATTCAGCGTCTATTCCGGTTTCCAGCACGGTTTCCGGGCGCTCATTGGCCGATTCTTTTTTAACCGCTTTTATATTTTACAGGCGAAATAACATGTCGGAACATGATTGCCATCGGGAGTCAACCCGAGTTGGGGCCTTGGGCCTTGTCCTGTCAGCCTTAATCGTTGCAGGTTTGTGCTTCTCAGCTACTTCAACCGTCAATGCCTGGCAGGTAGAGCCACCTGGTGAAGGAATCTGCGGCGATGCCTGTGTTTTCGGCGAGCTCTTCTGCGGAATAGACCTCGACGCTGATTTCCCAAAGAGCGAATGTGCGATCACCCGGGGAAGCCCAGTAGATTTTTACACTATGGTGGTGGCCGAAGGAAGTGAGCAGGTCACGATCAATCTGACCGCCCCCTACGACACCTACCTCGCACTCTACGATGAAAACTGCATCTTAGTTGAACTCGACGATGACGGTGGAATAGGACTCAACTCCAGCATCACCCGGGAACTGCCCGCCGGCACCTACTTCGTTGGCGCCAGCAGCTTCAGCGCGACAGCCACCGGCGACTTCATCCTGAACGCAAGCTGCAGGGAGCCTTTCAACCAGGCGGCCCTTTGTACCGACTGTGTCGTTGCCGAAGCCGATTGCGGCGGAGAGACCACAGGGAACTTCCCCGAAACCGGATGTATCAGGGAAACCGCCCAGGATGTCGACCTCTACATAGTCGAGGTTCCGCCCGAAGGGGGATGGCTCCTGTTGAACCTGGAATCTGTCGAATTCACTCCCTATCTTGAGCTCTACGACGAGGGTTGCTTCACCCTCGGGTCCGCCACAGCCATCGGCAATGCTGCAGGTCTGAACGTGCAGGTTACCGGTGGGACTCACTACATCGGGGTCAGCAGCACGATCGCACAGAGCGTCGGACAATTTACCCTTACCGTCGCCTGCCGGGAAGCCACGCCCCCCGACAGGCTCTGCACGGACTGTGTTGTCGGAGAGGCCGATTGCGGCGAAGGAACTACAGGTAACTTCCCCGAAACCACCTGCAGCCGGGATACCGGCCAGGAGCTCGACCTCTACATGGTCGATGTGCCGCCCGAAGGTGGACGGCTCCTCCTGACGCTGGAATCCGCGGCGTTCCCTCCCTACATCCAGCTCTTCGATGAGAGCTGCGCCAGCCTGGGAACCGCAGGTCCTTTCGACGGTACTGCGCGCCTGAACCTTGAAGTCCTCGGTGGGCTCCACTTCATCGGCATCAGCACCAACATCTCACCGGCTGCCGGAGAATTCACTCTCACCGTGGAATGCCGGGAAACCATCCCTCCCGAGATGATCTGCGCTGAATGCCAGGTAGGTGAAATCGCCTGCGATGGAACTGTAGAGGGCGTTTTCCCCGAGAGCGGCTGTCTTTCCGCCCGCTCCACTGCCAATGGACAACAGGTCGATATCTACCAGTTCGTAGTTGAAGAAGATCTTGAATACTCCATCGACCTCAACTCTCTTGATAACGATGGGAATGGCGCCCCGGATTATGACACCTACCTCGAGCTTTATGATGAAAACTGCGTCCAGATCGCCATCGACGATGATGGTGGGATAGGATTCAATTCCAGGCTCACCCAGTACCTGACCGCCGGAACGTACTTCATTGGTGCAAGTTCCTACTCAGCCTCGCAGACTGCAACAGGCGCCTACTCTCTCGGGATAACCTGCCAGGATCCGCTTGACCGCTGCATTGACTGCGAAGTGGCTCTTATCAGCTGCGCGATCCCCGAAACGGGAACCTTCCCGGTGACCGAATGCACCAGGGACTCCGGCCAGGGGCTGGACCTCTACAGCCTCGTCATTGCAGGTGGAGATCTCACGGTCGACCTCACTGGAGACTACGATACCTTTATGCAGTTCTTTGACGAGAACTGCGGGCTCATGGCCTCCGATGATGACGGTGGAGATGGGCTGAATTCCAGGCTTGTCCTGGCCGATCTCGCCGCTGGCGTCTACTACGTAGGAGTGAGCAGCTATGCACAGGCTGCGGCCGGGGGCTTCACCCTTACCGCCACCTGCCAGAGTGGCGACAATTTCTGTGTCCGATGCCGCGTCGGCCAGGCAGTTCCCGAGCAGGCAATTGATGGGATCCTGGGAGCAAGCGAATGCACCCTGCCTCCCTTCGACCAGCCCATCGAGGTCTATTCATTCCAGGTCACCGAACCCTTCTCCGGGCGGATCGCGGTCTCCTCGGAAAGTTTTGACCCGAGATCGGAAGAGCGTCG
>JAYGDV010000467.1:0-1915 GCA_046582735.1 Planctomycetota bacterium | reverse complement strand
GGCCAGGATTTCCAGCTACGCGTTGGCGGCCAGGATGCAGCTCAGTGTACCCGAGGTCAGCAACCTGGATTCGGAACCGGCCCACATCCTGAAGATGTACGGGGCCGATGATTCAAAAAACAAGCTCAAGGCGTCCTTCGCACGCAATTGCATCCTGGCTCGGCGCCTGATTGAGAAGGGAGTCCGCTTCGTGCAGCTCTTCAACGGCGCCTACCAGACCGGCGGCGAAGGCGTCAGCAATTGGGATGGCCACAAGCAGCTCAAAAATCAATACAGCAAACATGGCCCCGTGCTCGACCAGCCTGCGGCGGCCCTGCTGCGTGACCTGAAGGACCGGGGGCTGCTCGAGGAAACCCTGGTGGTCTGGTGTTCGGAGTTTGGACGGATGCCTACCTTCCAGAAGGGAGCAAGCGGGCGTGACCACAATCCCTACGGATTCACGACCTGGCTGGCCGGTGCAGGGGTCAAGGCTCCCTACAGCTACGGCGCCACGGATGAATTCGGGCACAAGGCCGCCGAAAAGATCTGCTCGGTCTATGACTTCCACGCCACGATCCTGCATCTGCTTGGACTGGACCACAAACGCCTGAGCTTCCTGCACAACGGGTTCGAAAGGCGCCTGACCGATGTACACGGATCCGTAATCACCGAAATTCTTTCTTGAGCGGCCTTTTGGCAGTTTGATCCCATCGGTAACGGCCTTTAATCTCATAGGTCAATCGATAATTTTCACAGACTGAACCCCTCTCCCGATGCAAAACAGATACATCCACTGCTTCAACCTCGCTGTCTACCTGCCCGGCAGGGAAAAAAGTCCCGGCTGAAAAGCCCGGAAGGGGCCCCACTAGCGTACCCAGTTCACAGGAATACACCATGCTGTCACTCAGACTTCTTCGTTACGTATTCTATACCCTCACAATCCTCCCGCTCCTTTGTCCCGCCTACGGTGATGAGGACGTCCACCCCGAAGAACACGCCCACCACGCACACGGCTCGACAGGACATGAAGACTATTCCCCGCTCGGGGTCATGGGAAACCATGTGCACCAGGCGGGGGAAGCCATGTTTTCCTACCGCTACGGAATCATGGAGATGAATGGCAACCTCGATGGTTCGACCTCGGTCAGCACCGAGGACATCCTCGATGCAGATTTCATGATGGCTCCCACCAGCATGCGAATGGAGATGCATATGCTGGGAGCCATGTACGCCGCCAGCGACTCCATCACCCTCATGGCGATGCTCCCCCTCAAACGCATCGAGATGAGCTCCCGGAACTCCGTCATGACCCGCAAGGCGAAGACCAGCGGTGCCGGCGACCTCAAGCTCGCCGGCATTCTTCCACTGTGGGCGGCCACTGACCAAAGCCGGACGCTGAAACTGAACGCGGGACTGAGCATCCCCACTGGCTCCATCAAGGAAGGTGGGACCATGCGGTACGCCTATCCAATGCAGCTGGGCTCAGGCACCTTCGATCTCCTTCCAGGGCTGACCTACCTCGAAGAGAAAGACAGTTGGTCCTGGGGCGCCCAGGCAACCAGCGTCATCCGCCTTGGCGAGAATGGCGAGGGCTACTCGCTCGGCAATCGCTTCCGGGCCACGACCTGGTACTCAAGCAAGCTCAGCGACACATTGAGCGCCTCGGCAAGGATCGAGGGAACCACCTGGGGCAATATCGATGGACAGGATGACGAGTTGACCCCGGAACCAGGCGAAAATTGGATGAGCCCCAACGCGCGCGCGGACCTTCGCGGCGGCGAGCGCGTCGATATCCTGTTCGGACTCAACATCTTTCTCGATACAGACAGGTGGAACGAATGGGACAGGTTGTTTATCGATAAGGACAGCGGGAAGCTGTATCAAGCAAAGCCAAAGGAAAACTCGATGGACAAAGAGACCCGGTTGGCGATCGAGA
>JAYGDV010000456.1:0-10398 GCA_046582735.1 Planctomycetota bacterium | reverse complement strand
GGAGCTGGGGAAGGTGGAGCATGAAGAGGAGAACATTAACGAGTTCCTCCAGCGCCAGGAGAGGAACTACGAAGACCAGAAAAACCGTTGTGAAGACCTTGCGCGAACCATCAGCCTGACAAAGGATAAGATTATAGAGACCCGCAACGACCAGGTCGAGGCGAGGTGCCGGCTCATGGAGCTGGGTGACCGGGAGGTCGAGCTCGTCGAGGAACTCGAAGGTAAAGAGAAGAGGGAGCAACTCCTTTCCCGGGAAGAGGATGGTCTCCACCGGCAGTCTGAGAGCGTGCGTTCGGTCATTAAGGAGTATTCAGATCGGAAAGAGGCCCTCCAGTTGAAGGACCAGGAGGAGCGCCACCGCAGGGATACGGCACTCGACCGGATCGAGGAGGAATACGGGATCGATCTCAAATCCCTCCTGGAGAAGGCGCGCGACTGGGACGAGGAAGATGAGCATCCCGGTTCCGAGCCCGAACTCGGGCAGGAGCAGGGGGAGGCAGAAGCTGGGGCAGAAGCTGGGGCGGAAGATGTACCAGGAGCTGAAGAGGAACGCGAGCTCACCGATGAGGAGCGCTACCTCCGGCCGCTGCCTGACTGGAATCCTGTGGCGGCACAGGATGAACTCGGGGAGCTGCGAGAGAAGATGCGTAAGCTGGGGAATGTCAACCTCGAGGCGCTGGATGAACTCGAGGAGATCGAGGAACGCTACAAGTTCCAGATAGAACAGAAGGCGGACCTTGAAAATTCAGAAAAGCAATTCCAGGCCATCATCGCTGAGCTCAATATCAAGTGCAGGCAGCTCTTCCAGGACACCTTCGACTCGGTTCAGACCAACTTCAAGGAGCTCTTCAGGAAGTGTTTCGGGGGAGGGCGTGCAGAGCTGGTCCTGGAGGAAGGGGTCGATATCCTGGAGGCAGGAATCGATATAGTTGCCCGTCCTCCCGGCAAGAAGCTTCGAACCCTTATGCAAATGTCCGGCGGCGAAAAGACGATGACGACGATTGCCCTGCTGCTGGCGATCTTCAAATCGAAGGCCAGTCCCTTCTGTATCCTGGACGAGGTCGATGCAGCGCTTGATGATGCGAACGTGAGGAGATTTACCGTCCTCCTGGATGATTTCCTCGCTAACACTCAGTTCATCATCATTACCCATAACAAGGTCACCATGGGTGAGGCTGACACGCTCTATGGCATCACCATGGAGGAGCGGGGTGTCTCCAAGCGGGTGGAGGTTTCGCTGGAGTCTTACGACCCTGAAAAGATGGAGGAGATGGCGGCCAGCGGTTCAGCCTGAGGCGGTTGAACTTCCGAAAACGGTATCCTGCAGGCCGCCCTGGCAGCAGAGGTTATTCGGATGGTTGCGGGAGGCTGTTTCAGGCCATTTTGAGACACTCCAGCTCTCTTTCTTATCGATGAGTTGGTCGGTTTGACGGTCCCCGGTTGAGGCCATATACTTCTGCGGAACCGGGTTTTGGGGCCGGTCAATCGCTTCCAGGAAGCTTGGCGGATGGGGTTAATGCCTTGGGCATGCAGCAGGGCTGTGTCTTCATTCGCCGGAAACCAGTTGAACACAATGGATGTTGAACAATGTTCGGGCAGTTGAAACAAGGCGGTAGCCAGGTGGGCAGTAGCTGCGAAAAAACCGGGAATGGCATGTGTGCCGGGTGCGCGGGAAGACTGCGCGGGCCGCTCTCCGATGGCCCCTGCATGGTGCGGCTGGATGCTGTTGATATCAGCGGCCCCCAGGCCGTGTTGAGCTGCGAAGTACCTTCAGGAAGTAGCTCGAGGAGTATCCCGGGGAGGCAGAATCTATGAAACCGAGAAGCTGCTGGTCCCTGGTGGGTTCAAGTTCTACGGCGGAGCTGATCCGTGATTTCGTGCGGGTCAATTCGAGATTGAGTGGGCCTGTTCTGTTGTCGGGAGAGCCCGGGGTTGGCAAGGGCCGGATTGCCCGTTTCATTCACCAGGGCTCCCTTTTCAGAGCGCATCCTTTCCAGGTGGTCGATTGTTCAGCGTTTTTCGAGGATGAACTCGGTGCCGAGCTTTTCGGTTGCAGTGACCGGGACGCAAATGGTTGTGCGAAACCGGGGACCCTCCGGGATCCCGGGGGGGGAACCTGCTATTTCGCCAGGTGCGAAGAAATTGCCCCTTCCATCCAGGCCCGCCTGAGGGAATATATCGAGTCCTGCAGGGGCAGAGAGAGCGGGGAGTCCGGCTCGAGGAGGCTGGTATTTTCAAGCTCCAGGGATATCGCCGCTTTCGCACGGGCCGGGTTATTTGACCGGAAGCTGTTTGATACGTTTGCGGGTTCCCTGCTGGCTGTGCACCCGCTGAGGAAGCGCCAGGAGGATCTCGGGCCGCTGGTTGGCTATTACTCTGCCGGCTCCCGGGAACCGGCACCTGTATTCAGCCCCGCTGCTCTGAAGGCACTTACCTCCTATCCATGGCCCGGCAACCACCATGAGCTTGAAAACGAAGTCAGCAGGTTGCTCAAGTCTGTCCGGGGAGAAATAGGAGTCGAGCACCTGTCGCTGAGAATAGCCAACTTCTGGCTTGGAGGGAGACAGGACCCGGATGTGGGGAAGGTAAGCCGGCAATTGGATGAATGCATGGAAGAGTTCAAGGTTCTCACCAGGCTTGATTCGGTATTCGGGAACCTGTTGTTGACGGAGAACAAATGGGGAGATGAGGCGGTGAATCCGGAGGCCAGGTCTTCCGGAACCGGTTACTGAGATACCAGAGTCGTGGACACTGCGGGGGCCGCAGGCACCACGGAACAGATATGACAAAAGAAAATAAAAGTACCAGGACGATCGCGGACCGCGAGGCCAAGGCAGCCGGGGCAAAGACCTCTGCGACCTGCCCCTCGACATCCTTGCTGCTTACGGAGTTGATGATGCCGGGCCTTGCAGGCGAGTTGTCCTGCCCTGGCAGTATCCTGCTGCCGGCAGCCCGTGTCCCGGAAGGCGCAGTGGCGGCTGAGCTCTTCTCCCCCGGCACCAGCAGCACCGACTTCTCAACGTCCACGGCATTGCAGGCCGTTCTGAGGGAGAGGACCAGGGACATCATGGAGGCCCTGTCCCGCAAGGCCGATTACCTGCCCGGGCATAGCCGCCGGGTCGGAATCCTCTCGGCCCTGGTGGCCGAAGACCTCGGCCTGCCGCGAAGGAAGGTGGAGGATATCCAGTGGGTGGGAAGCCTCCATGATGCAGGAAAGCTGGCGATCTCTGGCGAAGTCCTGAGGAAACCGGGCAGATTGCTGCCGGAAGAATACGAGGAGATCAAGGCTCACCCGGTACATTCACAATCCTTGATCGCCCCCCTCGCTGTACTGATGGGTTGCTCCTGGGCTCCAGCCGCTGTTCGTCATCATCATGAAAGAATGGATGGTGGGGGGTATCCGGATGGGCTCTCAGGTACCGAGATCCCCCTCGAGGCCAGGATTATAGCAGTCTGCGATTCTTATGATGCCATGCGCGGATGCCGTCCTTACCAGGGGAGCCTTTCGGAGGCAACGATCCACGGAAACCTCTCGAGCGCAGCGGGAAGCCAGCTTGATGAAAAAGTAGTGAGGGTGTTTCTCGACAAGCTCTCCAGCTACAGAGAAAGGACGACTGCAAGTGCCTGATCCCACCATAGGCGTTGACAGATTCGACTCCCGTTTATTGAGCCGAGACCGGGCAGTTCGAGGGCATGACCTGGTTGTGGTCAACCGCAACCCGGAGTTGAAGATTCTGCTCGAGAAGGTTTTCTATGCGGGTGAGTTCAGCTGCAAATATCTCGAAACCGAGGAACTGGTCGGCGATTATCTCGATGATTTCCTGCCGGGCCTCCTCCTGGTGGCTGTAGAAAGCAACGAGCGCGTCGAAGTTATAAGGAAGCTGCGCAGGCATGTTTCGTTATCTCTGCCACTGGTGGCTGTGGCTATAGACCCCGATCGCGATCTGGTTCTCAATGCGATGGCGGCGGGCGCTGCAGATTTCATTTTTGCAGAGGAGGCTTCGGGGGAGGTTTCGAGGAAGCTGGAAAACCATTTGCAGCGTACAGGGCAGAAGAGCAGCGCAGCTCCTGTTTCCTCCATTGGAGCAGATCCGGTAAGCGGCAACGAAAAGGTGCGGATGGTCTGTGGCAGTCCCAAGATGAGGAAAGTCGTTTCGCTTGCGGAAAAGGTCGCTCCCACCGATGCAACCGTACTCATCCAGGGTGAAAGCGGTACGGGAAAAGAGGTACTGGCGCGCCATATCCATCAGTGCAGTTCCAGGTCAGCTAAGAATTTCGTCGCTATCAACTGCGGTGCTCTGCCGGAATCATTGCTTGAGAGCGAGCTTTTCGGTCACGAGAGGGGGGCCTTTACCGGTGCCCTCGACCGGCGCCAGGGCCTGTTTGAAATGGCCGAGGGTGGAACGGTATTTCTCGATGAGGTGGGAGAGATGACTCCGGCCATGCAGGTCAAGGTTCTCCGGGTTCTTCAGTCAGGCGAGTTCAGGAGGCTGGGCGGTTCCCGGTTGCTCAATGCAGATGTCCGGGTGCTTGCAGCTTCCAACCGGGATCTGCAGGAGGAAGTCAGGCAGGAGCGGTTTCGGCTGGATCTCTACTACAGGCTGAACGTGGTAACACTTGAACTTCCTCCTCTTCGCCAGAGGACCTCGGATATTCCCGCTCTGATCGACCATTTTTCAGCCCGGCTGGCAGGCCGCAGGGGGCTTGGGGAATGTGAGTTCAGCCCCCAGGCACTTGACCTGCTTGGCGGCCTGCAATGGGAAGGTAACGTACGTGAACTGGAAAATCTCGTCGAGCGCCTGCTCCTGCTTTGTGACAGCCCCTTGATCAGTTCTGCCGAAATTGAAGAGCACCTTCAGCATGGGCTGCGCAAACCGGTCGTTGATGAGGTCGTTCCCCCTACCAGCCTCGAGGATGTGAAGCGGACGCATATTGCAAAGGCGCTGGCAGAGAACAGGGGAAATAAGACGAAGACGGCGCGGCAGCTCGGCATCAACGTCAAGACACTCTACAACCTTGTCAAGAAGCTCGGTATAGAGGCTTGATGGCGTTCAGTCGGTAATTGCAAGGCTGAGGGCCAGGTCGCACCCGCCAAGGTATTCCTCGATGTCCACGTACTCTTTCAGGGTATGGGCATTGTGCTGCCCGGCACCCAGCGTCACTGTGGGGATTCCTTTGCGGTTAAGCCAGTTCGCGTCGAGCCCTCCATTTGCGATCTTGAGAAGTGGGGTTAAACCAAGAGCCCGGATCTTTTCTTCAGTCCTGAGGACGACTCTCGCATCCCGCTCCATTTCAAAGGAGTGGTAGTCGCGTGAAGAAGTAAATTTCACACTGCCGCATTCCCCGGCTGTGTTGCGCACGGAGGTCGCGGCTTTTTCAAACTCGGCGAGGTAAGCCGCAGTGATCCGGTCGAGAAATGCAGGGTCATGGCTTCGGCACTCACCCCTGAGGACCATGAGATCTGTAACCTGGTTGGTGGCCTCTCCGCCCTGTACCGGTCCGATGTTCGAGGTACCTGTTTTCCTGCCTTTTTTGACAGCTCCAAAGAAGCCTTTTGCTGCGATGGCGGTAATGGCCCGGCTGGCTACCAGGGTTGCCGAGACGCCATCTTCAGGATGGACTCCGGCGTGTGAGGAGACCCCCCTGATTTCAACACTCCAGCGGTCGGCGCCGGTTGCTCCGATCGTAACGGAGGCCGGGTCACCGCCGTCGTAATTGAAGCCCATGACAGGTTTTCCGAGTTCAGCCGGTTTGACCTGGCGAGCGCCCTTGAGCCCGACCTCCTCTCCGACCGTAAACAGCAGGGTCAGGGGGGGGTGGGGGATTCGGTTGCTGAGGATGGTTTCAGCCAGGGTGAGCAGGCAGCCCACAGCGGTTCGATTATCTCCCCCCAGGGCTGTTTTTCCGCGTGGAACAATCCGGTTCCCCTTGCGTACGGGTACCGCGCCGTGGCACAACGGCACGGTGTCCATGTGTCCGGAAAACAGCAGCCGGGGAGCTTTGACGGTGCCGGGCAGCCTGGCGATGAGATTGCCGACCTCGTAGCCCTCGCCGATTTTTTCATGCGCCTTATCATGGCTGAGCCAGGCTTTCCTGCAGCCGAAGCTCACGAGCTTTTCCTTTACCAGTTGCGCAACAGCTGATTCCCCGCCGCTTGGGCCGGGTGTTTTCAGCAGATCCATCAGATGGCGGAGTGCCCGGGATCTCCTGATCATTTGAGACTGAGGGTGATCTGCTGTGGAGCGTTGTTGCGCATGATGGTGACGGTGGCGCTGCCGCCATTACCGATGGTTTCGAAGATCTCCCTTGCCTTGTTCCGATGGCTTAAGGTGGAGTCTTCGCTGAAGTCGCATCTCTCTCCATTGATCAACTCAATGCGGTCTCCCGCTTCGAGACCCAGCACCCGGGTGAGAACGGAGCTGTTCTTGATCTTGGTGATCTCCAGGCTCGTGGTTCCGTCCCGGTTCTTATGTATGGTCCTGCCGGCCTGCTTGAGCTCGGGCAGCCAGTTCGTTTCATTCCTGATGAAATCGAAGCTCTCCTTGGGGATCTGCATGTATTTTTCTTTGAGATCTTTAGAGGAGATCTTGGGGTTGGCTTTTTTCAACCTGGCGATGACCTTGTTCTTATTCTTGGTGTTCTCGATCGGTGACCAGGCCGGAGTTTCTGATCCCTCCCTGGGCTTGAGGAGGCTCGGAGGGGGCTTGCTGGTAGCGATCGACTTCTGCAGGAATTCCCGTGGCTTGTTGTCGGGGATATCGAACCAGAACCCGAATGGATTCAGGTAGAGGCATGCGACGATCAGCACGGTAACACCACAGAAGCAGTGGCAGACTTTTTCAAACTTATCAAGCATGGCAGAGTGTCCAGGTGCTGTTGAGCTCTTCAATTTTCCGGGCCGGTTTTTCCGGGAACCGGAATGTATCGGTAACCACTAGGTTACCTTGGGAAAAGAACTTCGGTATCAAAAGTATCGAAAAAAGAGGGCTCAACCCGGATGCTTTTCCCGATTTTTAAGGATGTTTTGCGGAATACCGATTTTTACCACGTGTAATCGACCGGTAAAGTCCGGCCCACTCCCCTGGCAGAGCCCTGTTTTCGGTGCTGCAAAGGTAATTGTGTGATCTGCGACCGCACATCTGCCGTGCACCTCTCCACTCGCGGCATCGAGCCCGGAGGGAATATCCAGGGCAATTACCGCCTGCCCGCTTTCTGCTATTGCGTCGACCCAGGTGAGGTAGGGATCCTCAAGGGGGCGGCTGAGGCCTGTGCCCAGCAGCCCATCGATAATCGTACAGGTTCTCTTCTTCTGGAGAATGCGGCCCAGTTTATCCGGGGCGGGAGTCTCCACCGCAATTCCCATCTTCCTGATGACGGCGAGGTTGAGGCCTGCATCGGATTTTTCCTTCTGCACTTCGGGATCGAAGGAGAGGTATACCTCGACCGGGAAGCCCGAGTTGAACAGGTGGCGTGCCACCACGTATCCATCTCCACCGTTGTTTCCCGGTCCGCAGAGGATGACAAAAGGGGGAGCATACCTTTCGGGCTCTTCGCGGTTCAGCCTTGAGATGATCGCCGCCGCACCTGCTCCGGCGTTTTCCATGAGCACGATCCCGGGGATTCCGTACTCTTCGATGGCCCGGCGATCCCATTCACGTACGGTTTCGGGTTTTTCGGGTCGAGCTGTTGTCATTCACTACTGCTCTTTCACCAGGCTTGTACGAACTATGATTTGCGTACCGTGAAGACCGGCCGGTAGCGGTAGTAAACCTCAAGAGTAAGGACATTGATGGCTGTCGAGTAGACGCGACCGCCGGAGTGGCCCACCCAGTTGGGTTCGGGTGCCCAGCTTCCAGAGCTGTGAGGTTCCCTGTCCTGCAGCGACAGGACTTTCTGTTGCAGGAGGGTGTTCCAGGCTTCCCAGGTTTTGCCGCCGACATTGAAGAGGGCCAGGGTGGCGGTGTACCAGTAGTAATAGGACTGGTAGGAGAGGTCCCAGCGGGCCATTCCTTTGACCTCGGGAGGGTTGTGTTTTACAAGTCGGATGACGGCCTTGCGAGCTCTTGAGTCCGAGGCAAGTCCGCCGTTGTAGAGATGTGTCATCAATGCAACGGCTACCATGTTGGCTCCCTTGCGCCCAGCTTCGGGATCGAGGTTGGCATAGATCCCGTAGCCGCTCGGGGTGAAGGCCCTGTTAAGGAAGTGGCTGAGGTTCTGCCTAACCCTGGCTGGTATGGCAATACCGGCTTTCTGGGCTGCGCGCAAGGCCATGACCTGCCAGCCGGTGATTGAAAGGTCATTGCGCCCGGTCTTGATGCTGCTGTAATCCCAGCCTCCGCCAGCCTGCTGTGAGGAGAAGGAGTACCTGAGTGCGCTCTGAAGGCTGTCCTTGTAGAAGGAGTCACGGGTCATGGCGTAGGCCTCGGCGAGGGCCAGGGTCGCCAGCGCGTGGTTGTAGTGGTACTTATCACCTTGTGGTTCAAAGCTGCCGATGCCGCTTTGTGCATCGGTGAGGTACTTCAGGGACTTGGTGACATGGCGGCGGTAGGGCCCCTCCTTGTTGGGGGAGTGCCCGGAGCCGAGGAAGGCCAGTGTTGCAAGGGCCGTCACCCCCATGTCGAATTCACCCAGGCCCTGGCCTTTGCAGGGGCGGTGGTGGCGGCAGTGGCGCTGATAGTCTTTTGCATCCCAGCCACCATCTGAATCCTGGTGGGCTGCCAGCCAGGCAAGTCCCTTGTCGACGGCGTTCTCGGTTCGTCCGTTGCCGCCGTAGCGCTGGAGAGCGACCAGCTTGGCGTCACGTCCCCGCGAACCCAGCACCCCTCCGCCGATCTTGGATCCTCCCGCAGTGAGCCCCGGCGGCGAAGCTCCCAGCCCCAGGGGAGGGGCCTTGGGGATTTGCCGGAGGCTCCTGGTGTTCGGTGCCTTTGTTTTGCGGGGAGACTTCACCACGGCTGGTTTTTTTTTGACCTCGCGTGGAGTTGTTTTCGGGGGAAGGGGCTTTGGCTTGACCACGGCCTTGACGACTTTCTTCACCGGTTCCGGTTTCTTTTCTTCCGGCCGGGGTTTCTTCAACTCCCCGGGTTTCTTGGTGGGAGGTTTTTTTGAGGGAAGCCGGATCGTGACGGTGATTTCATTTTTCCCGGGAGGGGGAGGTCTTTCAAAAAGGCGGACGTAGATCATCAGTCCTACGCCGATATGCAGCACGAGGGAGATCCCGATTGCCAGCAGGCTGGTCAATCTGGGATACCTTCTTCTGAAGGTGATTCGCTTTACGGGGGGTGGATTGGAGAGGAAAGGGTTTTTCTTCTTCGACCGGAGGGATTTTCTGCCCGGCTGCACGCTCTTTTTCAGCGAAAAGCGCAAGCGAGAGAAGATTTCGATTTCTCGTTTGAACAGGTATTTAAAACTGCGGAACATTGCGAGTGGGTCCGGGTGCCTGGGGCTGCTGGATGCTGGATACCCCGTTGGGGAAAGCCTCTACTGCATTGTAAGCCATATGTTACTCCGCTGCCTACAATTGGGGTTTAAGGGGGCCTGTGAAAGTGGAGTAATTTCCAACTGGCGAGGTGTCCAATTTATTGACGAGTGGGACAAAAGGGACACACTTAATGGCGATGTTTGCATTCAAGCTTCGGTTGCAGTGGTTCCAGATTCCCATAAACTCTTTGAGTTATACTGTTTAGTAGAAGAAGTTAGAAAACGCAGGTCGCGGAACGACAATTGCGTTAAGCAAGGCTGTGGAAGCTTGTAAGTTGATCCTGAAGGAGTTCGGCCTTTGGTTTTTTGTCTGCAGGAGTATCGCTGCGATCCTGTCCAGGTTTTAAAAGGGGCAGGGTTAAGGCAGTGTTTGTCCGTGAGGTGGAAGTAGAGAACTTGAAGTACAGTTCTTATCCCTGCAGACACGTTCTTAATGTCTTTTCTTTATAAGGAAAAGAGGGTTTTCAAACCCACAGTGGAGAGTTAACATCGACGTTTCGGTACGTTATCCGATCTCCTTGGGCCGCAGAAGTTGTCTCGGGGGGCGGGTCTTCATGGCGTACCGGTAGTTTACCTGGAATATAATTTCCTCTCTTACACCCTGCTTGTTCTCCGGACATGGCGGTTCTTTTTGAGCCGGAAAGTCATTTTGACCGGGGCTCTCTGTAGGAAGGCTTTGATAGTTCCATTCGCAGAGTAGGCAGCAGGATAGGCAGTCGGCTGTAGCGGCTCCTCCTGGTTGTTTTCTGCCGGAATCTTCGATTGACTGTTGAAAGAGTTGGAAGCGAAATACAGGGTTGAGTTTTACCAATCCGTAAGAAATACGCAGATCGTCTGCTGGCAAGTATCTGAAAAGGAGTCGGGGTGTCCATGAATCGGAATATCCTCTTCATTATGGCCCTTCTGGGGGTTTCTCTT
>JAYGDV010000446.1:0-2379 GCA_046582735.1 Planctomycetota bacterium | reverse complement strand
GTAGCGGTCGAGGCTCAGCAGGACAAAGGCGTTCTCCTGGGTGTTTCGCCAGCGGCCCTTCGTGCGGTGGGCAAGGAGACCCTTCACTACCTTGGGAACGAGGTCGCTCTGGGGGTTCGAGTTGATGAGGGCCTCGAGAATGACGGCATCGGTTCTGCGCGCCGAGTGCAGGAGCAGGTGCGAGCCGTCGGCGTAGGATGTCGTGAACTGGGCCGTGGAGGCGGTTTCTGTAACACGCTGCCCAAAGCGCTTCAGGGTCGCGGAGCGCTCCTGCCGGGAGGCGGGGTCCTTGGCGACCACGGTGAGAAGCCAGGCGGCGGCCTCCAGCGGCATCTTCTTCTCCGGCGTGTCAGCCAGCATCTTTCGAGCTTCAGTGAGGGTCTTCTTGTCGGGCACCGGCTTTCCGGAGAGGAGCTTGCGGACATAGAGGCTGTAGGCCTTGATGGTGGTCCGGCATTCTTCGGGATAATTGGAGGGTATGTACTTGTTGATGTTCAGCAGGTAGCTCTCGGTCCTTCTGAGCATATCCCGGTCAACGGCAAAGTCTTTCTGCCTGGCCCGGGCCAGCGCGTGGGCGACATGGACGCTGAGGTAGGGGTTGGCGCCGTGCTTGCGGTGCCACCAGCCGAAGCCACCGTTGGAGAGCTGCAGCCCCTTGAGCTTCTTGAGGTCTCGGTCGACGGCCCCGATCATTTCTTTCGGGTCCGGGAGGCCCTCGGCCTTGAAAGCGGCCAGCACATCGCGCAGGGCAGCTGTTGCCAGGATCCGCGAGGCGACCTGCTCGGCGCAACCGTAGGGATAGTTTGCCAGGTAGATATAGGCATCGGTGAGGGCGTGCAGGGTGGTGGAGGAGGTGGTGATCTCGATTCCCCCGAACCCGGGGATCACGCCGGGGGGCGCCGAAACGGTTTGAGCGATGGCGTTCTGCCCGGGCTGTGAGCCGTCGATGTGGCCATAGGTGGCAAAGGCCTCCGAGGTTGCCGGCGTCCAGACGGGAATCGTCACATCGGCAGCATCGGAGAGCTCTCCGCTGACCGCGGCGACCTGGAAGCGGGCCGTGCCGGGCAGGAGAGTTGCAGCGGGGAAGCGCACCTCAACCCGGTCGGTGGCGGGGACCGTAATTTTCCGGCCGGCCCCTGCGGTGAGCCGGATGTTGCCGCCGCGCAGGGCCACCTGCACGTCGATCGGTTTTTCCGTCCGGTTCTGGATAACCACGGGCAGCTCGAAGCGATCCCCGTAGTTCAGGAAGCGCGGCGGCGAGGGGCGAACCATCAGCGGCAGCTCGGCGGTGATGGTGCTTTCCCCGGAGCCGAACTGGCGCGAGGCGGCAACCCCAACGGCCATGATCCGGTAGCGTGTGAGGCTGTCGGGAAGCTTCAGCTTGACCTGCGCCGTACCGTCGGCGTCGGTGGGGACCTCCGCGGCGAAGAGGGCGAGGGCATCGAAGTTGCTGCGCATGGCGATGGCCTCTCCGCCGCCGCCCGCCGCCGCCTTGTCTGCACTGGCAAAGGAAGAGTCGGCGCTTGCCCTCATACGTTTCGCGCCGAATTTTGCAGACATCCCCCTTGGGGCGCCGAGGTTCGATGCAGCGGCTCCTTCTGCCAACATTTCGACCTCCCCCGACTGCTGGGCTTTTTCCAGCACAGCCAGCCTCTCGACAAATTCGCGCAGCTGCACATAGCTGCGGAACCGGTAATCACGAACTCCCGGCGAGCGATGGCGGTAGAAGGTCTGCAGGGGGTCGGCGAGCTTGTAGCCGCTGAGGGCCAGGATGGCCTCGTCGATGACCACGACAGCAACCTCGGCACCCTTGACGGGCTTGTTTTCCGCATCGTGGACCGTGACGTTGACGGTGGTTTCTCCTCCCGGGGCCAGTTTTTCTACAGCCGGTTTCGCGCTGACCTTGAGGGCACGTGCGTAGGGCGGCACCTTGAGAGCGATCGAGCCGGAGGCATAGGCCGGACGGCGGGGCAGCTTTTCATTCGGTTTGCCATCGGGCCCGAGGCGGCTCGAGGAGCCGACCAGGTCGATCTGGACGGAGATCCCGGGAACCATGTCGTCACGAATCGGAACCTCGATGGTGTGGGTTCCGCCTTCGACTCGCACCCGCCGGGTCTCGACAATGCCGGAGCGTCGCAGCGTGATGACGGCCTCGGCGGGGGAGAAGGGCAATTGGGCGAGAATCCGCGCGGTGTCTCCCGCCCGGTACTCCTTGCTGTCGGGAACCAGGGAGACCGCTTCCTGCTCAAGTCGCCGGTTCTCGGGGCGTTTCTCCCCGGCCACCCAGAGGGTGATCTGGCTCTGGTTTTTTCGCCTCTTTGCATCGGCGACAAGAGCCCGCAGCAGGTAGGTGCCGCCGGGGAGTGCGGCGAAGACCGC
>JAYGDV010000368.1:0-4651 GCA_046582735.1 Planctomycetota bacterium | reverse complement strand
AACCTCACCAACTACGGTGCTTTCGTGGAACTTGAGGATGGGATCGACGGCCTTCTTCACGTGGCCGACATGTCCTGGACCAAGAAGGTGATTCACCCCAACGAGATCGTCCAGAAAGGCGATGTGGTTCGTGCGATTGTCCTCAATGTCGACCAGGATCGTAAGAGAATTGCCCTGGGGCTTAAGCAGTTGGAGGAAGATCCCTGGGATAAAGATATTCCCGAGAATTACAATGTTGGCATGGTCGTCAAGGGATCCGTCACGAAGATAACCAATTTCGGGGTGTTTGTTGAACTGGAAGAAAACCTTGAGGGCCTGCTCCATATTTCAGAACTGGCCGACGAGAAGGTCGGTTCAGCTGAGGAAGTGGTCAATACCGGAGACACTGTTTCCGTGAAAATCATCCGGGTTGATCCGGAGGCCAGGAAGATCGGTCTCAGCCTGAAAGAGGTTGAGGAATCGAGTATTCCCGAATCTTCAGAAGCTGCTTCCGATGATGCTCCTGCCGCAGAGGATGCTGCCGAGGCTCCTGCAGAAGAGGCCGCCGCAGAAGAATCCGCCGAGGATGCTCCTGCAGAAGAAGCTCCAACTGAAGATGAATCCTCTGATGAGGCCGGGGAATAATTGTTCCCCTGTTTTCCCGGCGTGGTGCTTCTGACGGGCGAAAAATCCTGTCGAGCGTTGATTGTAAGTTGAGGGGTGGCAAGGCCGGATCGGAGGGGTAATGAACTCCAACTGCCGATTGAAGAGTGAGCGGCCGGACAAAGCCGCGTTCATCAGTTTCTCTGCCGGGCTGCTGGTAGCGGTCTCGCTGTGTGGCTCCATCTCTACACGGAGCCTGGCACAGGAGGAGCTCGAGTTACGTTCTGTCGACAGGGTTGCCCGTGCCAGGCAGGCATCGGGGAAAAAAGAAGGGGCAGGGGTTGCCGCCAAGGTCAGTCCGGAGGTCTCGCAGCTGATCCGGAAAATGCTTTCGTTTCGCGGGAAAAACCAGAATGAGGCTGAGGCCAGACTTCTTCGGATGGGGTTGAGGGTTGTGCCTGAGCTCAGGGCCTGGGTCCGCCAGGTGTCAGGCAATACCGAGAAGGTAGAGATTGTGCTGCGAAAGATCTTCAGGCAGGTGTCCGGGGATAAGGATGCCGGCGCCCTTGTTTCACGGGAATCGTCAGCCGGGCAGTTTCTTGAGCAGCGGCTCTACGAAGCGATGGAACATCTTCGCTATGGGCGCTACCAGATGGCGCGAAAGATCGCAGAGTCCATCCTTGTGTTGGACAGGGATTCGCCACTTCGATTTCTGTGCAGGCGGTTGATTCGGCAGGCTAGAGAGCGAAAGCTTAAGAAGGAACTGGTGACACGGGTAGATGCCGGAGCTCTTGTTTACGAGGTGGGGGAGAAGCCGGAGATTTTCTTTCGAGTTTTGAATAAATCAGGCAGCACGGCCCGCTTCGATATACAAAATGGAATTGTGGGGGAGTTGTTCATCGGATTTGACAGGTGCTACCTTGATGGCTCTCATGTCACGAACAGTAAACGGATGCCGTTGCGCATCAAAAACACCCAGAAGAAGATTGTGCTCAAGCCGGAAGGGGGATGGGAGTGTGCGATTGACTATAAGATCCCGGAGAATCTTCCCCTTCGCCAAGTTGCCTGCCGGGCCCGGTTCCGGGTTACCTTTCGTCCATCTCGCTGGGAAATCGAGGGCGATAAGGACAGCAATATCCCCCTGACCTCGGAAGAAACCGAGTTCTGGATACTACCCCCCGGGAAAAAACGAAAATTTGAGGATCCTCTCAAGCGCCTGAAACTGGCTCTTCTTCTCAAGCAGAACGAGGATGTCTTTATTGCGGGCTGGTTTTGCGTCTGGGCCGGGAAAAAAGACGTAGAACTGAACAATCGCTTCAAGGGATTGATAATCGAAAACCTTGTTGAGACCGATCCGGTGCTGAAGCCTCTGTTTTACGAGTTGCTTCGTCAATCCAGCGGAGTGAGCTACAAGACCGATGCGGAATGGGTAAAATGGTGGAAGGCCCAGGGAGGAAAGAAGAACGGCACCTGAACCTCTGGAACGGTTTCCTCGAAGCCGTAGGTTCTTTTCAGTCGTTTTCTTCTGTTGCCACCAGTACGCGGTTGCCTTCGATTCGCAGCTGTCCGCTGAGGCAGATCCTGACAGCCTCAGGGTAGGCCAGGCATTCCTGCTCAAAGACCCTTGCAGCCAGGGTCTGAGGTGTCTCTCCAGGCTCAACCGCGATAGCCCGCTGGACGATGATGGGCCCCTCGTCATACTCATCGTTGACAAGATGCACAGTGCAGCCCGAGAGTTCTGCTCCCGCATTGATTACGGCCTGGTGGACTTTCATTCCATAGAATCCCTTTCCGCCGAAATCAGGAAGGAGTGAGGGATGGATGTTGAGTACCTTGTTGCGGTAGTTCCCGGGGACCTCGTAATACCGGATGAACCCTGCAAGCAGGACCCAGTCTACCCTTTCCTCTTCGAGCACTTCATTGATCCTGGCGGAGAGCTCGGAGCCGTGTTCCCTGTAGTCGAGAACCTCTGTCCGAATACCGTACTTCGCGGCCCGCTCAATCCCGCCGGCTTCGGCATGGCTTGAGATGGCTACGGCGATTTCGGCCTGGAGGGAGCCCGCAACAATATTCCGGGCGAGGTTTTCAACTGTGCGTCCGCCGCCGGAAAAGAGTACACCGAGGCGGGGAAGCGGGTTGTTCATGAGTTTCAGCCAGGGTGTGGCTTGCTTCAGGGAAGGTCGCCGAGGTTGTCGATTATCTTCCCGATGAGGCCGTACTCAACGGCTTCTACAGGACTCATCCAGTAGTCCCGGTCGGTATCTTTTTCCACCTGTTTTACCGTACGGCCGCATTCAACCGCGATCAGCTTGTTGGCACGATGGCGCAGCTTGAGAATCTCATCCGCTGTGATTTCGACATCGGAAGATTTTCCCTGGGCGCCGCCTGAGGGTTGGTGGATCATGATCCTTGAATTCGGGAGGGCCAGTCGATTTTCTTTCTTTGCGCCAAGCAAAAGGATCGTTCCGGCGCTGGCGTTCAATCCGAAGGTGATATTGTAAACAGGAGCCTTGATGAACCGAATCAGGTCGAAGATGGCAAATCCGCAATCGGCATGGCCACCTGGCGTGTTGATGTAAAGCCTGATGGGGTCGTCAGACTGGGAGTCAAGCCACAATAGCGAACCCATTACTCGCTGGGTAAGCTTGGGAGTAATCCCTTCGGAGATAATGATGGTTCTCTCCTCCTTGAGGAGATCCATGGCGATATTGGGCACTTTCGGAGACTTTTCTTCCTTCTCGTCATCCTCAGGATCGTCGCAGTCGAGGAAATAAAGCGCCGGGTCGTTGTCTTGAAAGTGACTCATTTCTTTTCTCAGTTCTTTTTGTGTTCCGGGGTTTGTATCTATCTGGGAGCCTGCAGGGTATCCGCGATGAAAAGTACCCGCAGGTTTCATATATCGTCAGAAGCCACCCTGAAAGCAAAGGAAAACAGGTGGAAGAACCGCAGGCAACCGCATTATCGGGACCTCAGTCCCGGTACCTTACTCTGCAAGAACCTCAGTTACCATTTTCAGCACTTCTTTTTCGGTGAGAGCCTCCAGCAGGAAGCACTTGTTCCTGGAGGTCCTGCCGCTGTGAAGGCTGATCGTTGAGCGTTTGATCCCCAGTTTTTTCGACAAAATCCGAACGATGGAATGATTGGCTTTTCCCTCGAGGGCCGGTGCGCAAACTGCCACTTTCAGAGCAGCTGAGTAAATCCCGGTTATTTTGTCCCTGGAAGAACCAGGCACTGCTCGCACCCTGAGGAGAACTCCTTTTTCCGTTTTACCGAGATTGAGTTTGCCTGCTTCAGTGGCCCCTGTCACAGCTGGATTTCATTCCTGGTTGTAGATTGCACTTCCTACCCGCACCACGGTGGCGCCTTCTTCAATCGCGATTTCGTAATCGGAGCTCATTCCCATCGACAGCCCGGCAGTTGCAGGGAGGTGTCCCGAGGAGCAGAACCGGTCACGAAGTTCCCGCAATTCTGCAAAGAAAGGGCGGGAGCTCTCCGGCTTGTCTGAAAAGGGAGGGATGGTCATCAGCCCCTTGATCCTCTTCCTGACGTTTTCGCATTCTGAAATACTATCAAGGAGACCGGGAAGATCCCGGGCATGCAGACCGGTTTTGGAATCCTCTCCGGCAAGGTTTACCTCGACGTAGATTTCTTCTACGGATGCCGCAGGGTCTTCAAGGCGTTTCTCAATCTCAAGCAGTAGTCGCCGGGAGTCGAGGGAGTGTAGCGAACAGCAATTCTCCAGGGTCTGCCTGGCCTTGTTTCTTTGCAGGTGCCCGATGAAGTGTATTCTCGCTTCGGCGAGGTCGCTGAGGGCACGGCATTTTTCTACAGCTTCAAGACTTCTGTTCTCGCCGAAATTCCTTACACCCAGGCTGTGCAATACCCGCATAACCCCGGAGTCTACATACTTGGTGACGGTAAGCAGGGTGATTTCATTTTCTTCACGCCCGGAATTCTTTGCCGCTGCAGCAATGCGTTTCCTGCAGCTCTGCAGGTTGGCAGCCAGCCGGGACTCGAAGCCTTCCGGGAAGTCAGCAATGGAGAGGGGGCTCTTGGCCATAGGCAGTGA
>JAYGDV010000359.1:0-7376 GCA_046582735.1 Planctomycetota bacterium | reverse complement strand
ACGACCGGGGTGTGGCCGCTTTTTCTATAGGGGGTAACGAGTTTCTGGGTTTTGCTCGAGTGATAATCATATGAAGAGAATCCCGCATTTTCCCTTAAGGGTGGCGGCAGGACTGTTGTCCGCATTTTATCTTATTGTGTTGGCAATGCTGGTTCTGCCCGGCTGTTCCGGTGGGGCCGCGCCGAGATCCTCCGGTGATTCTGCTGTGCTGCCCTACAGCGTGGGGGTCTTCCTGCAGGCGCAAGCCGGCGGGGTGAATGATCCTGTTGCGGCGGCGGCGGTTCTCGATGCTGCCTGCACTGCCCTGCAGGAGGATGATGCTGTTGTCAGCCGTGCCCTGGCGCTCAGTTCAACGACAGCCCCGGCGGCCCTGAGGGAAGGGCGCAATATGGATTTTCTTATCGGCATCAGCCTGAAAACCGAATCGGTTCTTCCCGAGCCGGAGGTGTCCTCGGGTGATGCCACCCTGGAAGTACTGACCTGGTTATTCGGAGGAATTCCCTCCTGGTTCATGCCGACCCTTGAATACCCCCTCACCGGCAGGATGGAGCTGGCGGTTTTTGATCTCAACGATCAGGAGACCCGCAGCTGGCTGAAGCTGACGGAGCCGCCTTCGCTGCCTCCCCCGGTACACAATCTGATTTCCGCCGGCGGGTCCCGTTCCCTGAGCCTCGTTGACAGAAGCGGAGGGACTGAGGCGATCGAAAACTACCTGCTCAGTATCATCATGCCGCCCATGTTCGTCGCGGGCGATCCCGAGATGGTTCGGGGTGCGCTGAATGAAGAGGCCGCCTCCGGCTTTCTCGAAAAACTCCGGAAAGATCTGCATACGCGCCTCCTCCGTGACGAGAAAGAGAAACCCCTGAGGGTTATTTTCCCGAAGGAGTCGGCGGGTGGAGCTTTCGCCTTTGACCTCTTCAGCAGGTCGCCCGGTGGAATCCGGGTACTCGACCTGCACCGTATTGCCGAGGGAGCTGAACGCTATCGGTGGGTGCTCCGCGGCGATGAGCTCCAGTGGGTTAATGGCCTCCTGGAGAAGGGTGGACAGGCCCGGGTCGAGGTGCCCGGGGGGATTCCCCTGGTCGCCGGTCGCAACCTGGTTAAAGTTCGCGCGCTGAGAAACGATGGAATCCGGGTTTCACGCACAGTGGTATTGATTTCGGATGGACAAAAATGATGCAACGTCGCAATAAAAACACCCTCGGGATATTTTCCGCCCTGCTGGCATTGTTGCTCGCGCCATTGTTTTTCAGTGGCTGCAATTCCGGCCTGGCGGTTCTCACCTACCTGCTCGATGATGATGATGATAAGGAAGCCAACCTCACCGCCGCGGAGGGTGTCGCTGTCGTTTTCGACGGCTTCGAAGATGCCAGCAATCGAAAGGATCCCCGCGCAGCGGTGCTCCGCTTCAGGCTTGAGAGCGATTCGGGAGGCCTTGCAAATATGAATATATCCTGGTCTCTCGATGGGCTGGCTTTCAACCCAATGACCTTTGTTGACCCGACCCCGGAAAGTTTCGAGCTGGCGGAGGGGGAGGTTTTCGCAGACGACCCCCTGGACTCTCCCCCCGAGCTGCGGGGGCTGAAGACCAGCCGCGGCGGAAAGCTGCACCGGATCGGCTGGAATGCGCACGAGGATCTCGATCTCGGTGATTCCAGCCTGCGGCAGGTCACCCTCAGGTTCGAACCCGGCGCCAGCCAGGATGTCGTCGTCGAGGTCGGCAACGATGCACCTGTGGTTGAAAGTATCCTGTCGGAGGGTTCGAGCGCCGGGCTGCTCACGATGCGCGTCACCATCTCCGATGCATCCTCGGATTCCGTGGATGTCGCGATGGAGGTCTCGACTGTGACGGAGAATCCCGCCCCGGAGGACTGGGCGCAGATGCATACGGTGCAGTCGCAGAGAAATCTCGCCTCCTCCTCGGATGGAGTAGCCCACCAGTTCGACTGGCAGGCAGCCGAAGACCTCGGCAGCATTGACGGGGCCGTCCTGGTCCGCATGACGCCCAGGGACCAGGTTGGTGAGTTTACCGAGGCCGTGGGAGAGAGCGTTACAGAGTTCCTTGTTCTTGAGTTGAACGAGGCCCCAACGGTGAATGTCCTCGGGGTGGCACCGGGAAGTGAAGATGATTTTGGTGGTGGCAACCTTGCCATCGATTTCAGGGGGCAGGATTCCGAGGGGGACAAAATTGATGTCATTCTCCAGTGGGCTCACCAGGATGATGATTTCCCCGATCTGCCCGAAGAGCTGGAAGCCGATCCCGCCGCACGGCGCGACCTGGTTTCCTCCACAGGGATGAGTGCTGAGCGTTCACGCCTGCGGATAGCGACGATGGTAAAGGACCTGGTCGAGGGCACGGTTGAGCTTCCGGGCGCCATCGACCTCTCCGCCAACGAACTGCTGGCTACCTGGGTGCTTCGCAAGGGCGAGCTTCGTGCCCTGGGGGAAATGTCACGCCGTCCCGTCGAGCTGGTCAGGCAGGGTGGGCAGGAGGTAGAGGACCGGCTGGTCTGCTCCTATTCTCCCACCTCCGGGATCATGACCCTGGTTGCTCCCTTCGACCCTCCGGCCGAGCCCGGCGACACCCTCCAGGTTGACCTGGCCGCATCGCTCAATATCGACGCTTCCAGGGCAGGGGAAGACTACCGTGTGATCTGGGCAAGTGATGTAGATGTGCCCGGCGGTGGAGATGTCAAAATCCGCATTACTCCTTACGACAGGATCAGGGGGAAGGCCGACGGCTCCCAGGTATGTGCAGGTGATGCGGATGGTGAGGATAACGGTCTCGCTCCCGGAAACATGGGAACGCCCGGTATCCTGTATTTCACCGTACCGGCGAGTATCGGCTTCACACCGGAGCCGGCCTGGCTGGCGCCGCTGGCGGAAATCGATGATCCCGTGGCGGTTGCCGCTGGAGATATCGATGGAGATGGCATGCTGGATCTCGCAGCGGCTTCAAGGGGCGCACGCTCGATGGTCCTTTCTTTCCAGAGAGCCTCAGGCACCTTTGACCAGAGCCGCCTTCTTGATGACCGGATCGGTGAGCCGGCAGATCTCGCGCTCGGTGACCTCGACGGGGATGGTGACCTCGACGCGGTGATTGCGACCAGCCATTTTCACACCCCGGCTTTTCCAGATGAAGAGGTGCCGCCCATAGAGAAGGCCGGATCCCTGATGATTTTCTTCCAGTCGGAGGACCCCGATCCCATGAGGCGCTTCATCACCGACCGTGCATCCCTCAAGGCGAATGGAGTGCTTCTTGACCCGACCGCACTTGCGGTGGCAGATTTTGACGGAGATGGAGACCAGGACATCGCGGTCTCAGAGGGAGTGGCGATGGAGACCGCCCTGACAATATTCTACCGGGGTGAGAATGGGTTGCAGGGTTGCGATGGCCAGGAGGGCGCTTATTCCTATTGCACATTTGCAGGTCCTGATGTGGCCGGCGGCTTGCAGGCCGAGGGGGCGGGTATTACCGACCTGACCTCCGCGGATGTGGACGGGGATGGAGATGTCGACATCATCGCCTCTGCCTTGTCCGGACTGATCGTCTTTGAAAACCTGGGCGCGGCCGGTTTCCGAGCCTGGGAGATGATCCCGGTTGAAGGATCCCGGATTCGTTCTGTAGCCACCATCGACCTTGACCATGACGGGCGTCTTGATCTCCTGGCCATTGACAGTGAGCAGGACAACATCATTGTCGCCTGGCAGCTCGAAGGCGGTGGCTTTGAGCTCGGTCGGTTTGCCCCGGAGGGACTGGAGCGGCCGGTGTCATTGCTGGTGGTCGATCTGACTCTCAACGGCTCAAATGACCTTCTTATTGCCGACGGCGGTCTCGCTGGTGGAGATGGAGGCCGTGTTCTTGTCTGCCTGGCGGATGCCTCCGGGCTCTCGAGCTGCGAAATATTAAGGCGAACGGACCAGAAAGCGAGTCCCCAGCATGTTGCTGTCGGTGATTTCGATGGAGATGGAAAGCTAGATGTCGCCTCGGTCGATGAGGGCTCGAGAGATGTGGCAATTTACCAGCAGGCTGCCAGGACAGCCCTCGGGAGCCCGGCGCAGACACTGGCTGAGTTGCCGGATGGCACGAGGCCTTCTTCGTTTACCGTGGCGGACCTGGATGCGGATGGCGATCTCGACCTCGCCGTGGTCAGTCCCTTCTCGAGCCGCCTGACGCTGCTGATGCAGAGAGAGGATTCAACCTATTCTTCCCAGGGGCTCAATCTCTTCAGCGCCGGATCCGATACCCGTGGAGCATCCCAGGTGATCAGCGCCGATCTCGATGGAGATGGGCGGGTTGACCTGGCGACTGCGAATGCCGATACGGATAATCTTCTCGTGCTGCTCCAGGATTCCCAGGGCCGGTTTACCAACAGGCGCTCGGTACTCTCGATGGAGGGCGGCCTGGACGGCGTGCGCAGCCTGGCCGCTGGCGATATTGATGGAGATGGCCGCCTGGACCTGGTTGCCGCCGGGGGCTTCTCAGATGATCTTGCCTGGTTCCGACAGGTATCGGGCGGGGTGTTTGCTCCCCCGGTGTCGATTGATACAGGTGGCCTGCTCAGGGGTCCTCTCCAGCTCCTTGCCGAGGATATCAACCGCGATGGCTTGATCGATCTGCTGGCCATCGGTAACGAGTCGGACAATGTCGTTCTTTTTATCCAGCGAGCCGACCGCGAGGCCTTTTTCCTCTACAATCTCGCGCTCGCTGAAGGTAGTGGCCCTGTGGCGCTTGCCTGCGGCGATCTCAGAGGAGACTCAATGCCGGATATCGCTGTGGCATCAGCAGCCGGCCTCTCTGTTTTCGAGCAGGCAGAAGGTGATTTTACAGCAATGGAGATATCAACTCCCGAGGTTGAATATTCTCCCACTGGCCTGCTGGCGGTTGATTTTAACGGCAATGGCCGGCTGGACCTTGTCCTCTCCAACGCTTTGCCGCCCGGCAGCATAGAGATCTTCTCAGAAAGGGCCGGCATCGGATTTACCCGGTCCCAGGTGCTTTCCGGAGAGAATGTACAGACTGCCGGAGGAGCCTTCCTGCCCTCAGCCATGGTGCAAGCCGACCTCGACGGTGATGGCGAGAAAGATTTTGTGGTCGCCAATCGTTCCGGCGATGAAATGACAGTATTCTGGGGGGGAAGACGATGAACAGGTTAGCCGGCGTATACGAAACAGGAATCGGCGGCTACAGGAAGCTTGCGGGCGCTGCCCGGCTCTTCGCCCTGGGTCTCCTGCTGGTCTTTCCGTGGTGTCCCGTTTGGACGCAGGAGGCGGAGATCCTCTCGGCCATATCGAATATGACCGTAGTGCAGAAATCCTATGGTGTGGGTGGAGGGCTTGTATCCCTGGGCTGGACCAATGGAACGCGCTACACCTTCCTCGAGCTCTTTATTGATGGCCGCAGGGAGGCGGAGATCGATGGCGGGCTGAATGAACACACGATCGAGAATCTCTCTGCCGGCCAGCACGAGCTGGGCCTGCAGGGGCAGTCCGGAGATCTTGTTTCACAGCGGGTGAATATCTCTTTCACAGTGCTCCCATCGACACCGTTGCGGGAGCCTGTGGCCGAAGTGTCCTGCAGCTATATTCCCGGTGGCGGGGGAACTATCGAGGTGACCTGGAGCCCCGGAGCAGATGGCTGGTCCTCCGGTGTTCTGCAGCTTGGAGATGGAGAAAACCTGGAGATTGCCGCCGGGGCTACCTCCGTAACGGCCGAGGGTGTCGGGCCCGAGGTGCCGGCGTTGGTGATCTTCTTCAGGAATGCGGCCGGCTATTTTTCCGACCGGATTGTGCCGGTTTGTTCCCTGCGCCCGGCGGTCTTTCTCAGGGGAGACTGCAACTCCGATGGAGGGGTCAACATCAGCGATGCGATTTTCCAGTTGAACCACCTCTATCTCGGGCGTGAGCGCTGGTATTGCGATGATGCCTGTGATGCCAACGATGACGGCCGGACCAACCTCTCGGATGCGGTCACGATCATCGGCTACGTCTTCTTCGGAGAGATCGAGCCGATCGGTATGGTGCCCACCTGCGGCCCGGATGAAACCGATGATTTCCTCGGTGGCATCTGCGAGTGCCCGTCCTGATCACGGACCGGGCGGCTCTTTGCAAACGCATTTTCCAATAGGTTTCCCGGGGTGGAAGCCTAGAATAACGGTGAAATAAGCGCGGGAATACAGGAAGCGCTGTGTTGCTTCTTCCCTGCGGCACCGCTGAACAATCTTCATTGAAAGGAACGTCCTATGATCTCTGGGCTTCGTCTCATCGCAATGGTCCTGCTTGTCGTTGTTACTTTTTTTCTGAGCAATCTCTCGCTGGAGACCTGCCGGCCGGCCGGCCCCGGTATCTCCATGCAGCCGGTGAGTGCGGCAGCCCTTGAGGAGGAAAGAAACGAGGCTGAAGAAGAAGAAGACGAAGACGAAGAGGATGAAGAAGAGGAGCTCGATGAAGAAATAGAGGAGGTGCAAGGGCGCATCAAGGACATCGAGGACGAGATCCGCGAGCTGGAGCGGGAGCATGAAGACGCGTTCATGGAGCTCAAGGTGCTCCAGAAAGAGAGAGCGATTCTCGAGCTGAGCCGCAAGGGTGAGGAAGCAGAAGAGGCCGGCAAGGAAGATGAGGCGGAACAATATTTTGAAGAGGCTGCCAGGCTCGAGCGCTGGCTGGAGGAGTTTATCGAAGAACACGAACAGCAAAGGCGAGAGGAAGACGACGAGGAAGAAGACGAGGACGACGATGAGGGACACCTGGAAGAGGAAATAAGCGAGCTGAAGGAAGAGCTCAATAAGCTTGAGGAAGAGCTGAGCGAAGTGCGTCGTGAGGGTGAGGAGGAAGATATCGATGAGCTCGAGGGAGAGCGCGATGAGATCCTGAGACACCTTGAGATGCTGGAGCTGCGCAGGAAGATCGAGGAGCTTCAGCGCCTGGGCGAAAAAGCCGAAGAAGCCGGCAGTGAGGATGAGGCGGGAGAGTATTTCGATCGCGCCGAAGACCTTGAAGCCGAGCTGGAGAAGTACGAAGAAGAGGACGAGGAAGACGACGAAGAGGAAGATGAGGACGAAGACGACGAAGAGGACGACGACGACGAAGACGAGGGAGCTGAAGACGATGAACACAACATCGAAGATGACCTCGAGGAAGTGAAGGAACGGCTGGGGAGAATCGAGGGGTCGATCGAGGAGATCAACCGTCTCCTGAGAAAGCTTCTCAAGTAGAGACGGTCTTCCGGCAGCTTATAAGATACGAACAAGAGGCCGCGGCTTCTGGCAAGCCGCGGCCCCTTTTGTTTTAATAGGGGCTCTTGTCGCGAGCGCGGCGGTCTGCAGAACCACAGGAACAAGGAATCAATTCGATGAAGATTGTTCGTTTTCTGGATG
>JAYGDV010000315.1:0-14210 GCA_046582735.1 Planctomycetota bacterium | reverse complement strand
GAGCCTGCGAGGCTCTCCCTCAAAGGAGGGGCAGCTGAAAAGGTGCAGGGTGATATCGAGATGCGGATAGCTGTACTCAACCGTAGAAAGATGACCAGCAACCAGGACCTCGATTCCAAGCTCCTCCTCCAGCTCCCGGCGCAGGGCCTCCTCCCGGGTTTCCCCCTCCTTCACCTTGACTCCGGGAAACTCCCAATGCCCCTCCATATTGCTGCCCCCGGGCCGCCGGCAGACGAGGTAGGCCCCATCCCTGGCAATAGCACCGGCTACCACCTCGACATGGTGGCGCACGGCAGCCGCACCCTGGGGTTTTTGTTTTCCGTTCATTGGCCTGGTTCCGCCCTGGAATTGAACGCGGGGAATGGTGCCACGCGCCTGCCGGCGCTGGCAAGTCCCTTTCATCTGCATTGACCAGCACCCCTGCTCACAGCACAATCAACGGGTAAACGGCCGGAAGTGCCCGGCGAAAGAACCTCCAGGTCCAACCAGGGAAACCGAGATGCTGTCCGACCCCCTCCTCAGCGGTAAAGAGCTTGCAGAGCGCGCCGTCGAGAGCTACCGGGAGAATTTTCAATCTTCGCCCGCGGTCCTTTCGCAGGCTCCCGGACGCCTTGAGATCCTCGGAAACCACACCGACTACAACAACGGCTTCATCCTCTCCATTGCCCTCGACCTCTCGATCGTGATCGCGGGCGGACAGGAAGAAGTCAGTCCCCGCCGCCTCGCAGCCTGGAGCTCCGGCTTCAACGAGCGCGTTGAGGCCGGGCTTGAGGAGATCCTCCCGGCGGAAGATTCCTGGATCAATTATCCCCTTGGAGTACTTCGTGAGATCAGGGAATCAGGCATCCGGCTTCCATCGATCAACATCGCCGTAGAGAGCTCTCTGCCGGTGGGCGCAGGGGTGTCATCATCAGCCGCACTCGAGCTCGCCACCGCAGAGGCCGCCTACGGCATGCTTGGCGGACGGCCCGCAACACCCCTGGAGCAGGCGCAGCTTTGCCAGCGGGCCGAGAACGATTTTGTCGGGGTGCCGTGCGGTATCCTTGACCAGTTCTCATCCCTCTTCGGCCTCCGCGATCATGTTCTCTTCCTTGACTGCGACACCCTCCACTACGACCGGATCCCACTGCCGGATTCGGAGGTCGCTGTGGTGATCGCCGATTCCGGGGTTCAGCACGAACTCGTCGATGGAAAATACGCCGGGCTGAGGTCCCATTGCCGGCGTGCCACCCAGAAAATCAGCGAACTCCTGGAGAGAAAAATTTCCAGCCTCCGGCAGGTGAGCCTCGAGGAATTC
This sequence comes from Planctomycetota bacterium, assembly GCA_046582735.1. Lineage (GTDB taxonomy): Bacteria > Planctomycetota > UBA8108 > UBA8108 > UBA8108 > UBA8108. The sequence continues at coordinate 12,913 of JAYGDV010000315.1, read as the reverse complement.
ACTGACTGCAGCGAATATATCGAAGAGGAAGACCGCAGACGCGCTGAACATGTGATCCGGGAGAACAGCCGGGTGCTGGCGGGAGTCGAGGCCCTTCGCCGGGGAGACCTTGGAAAGCTGGGGGAGTTGATGCTGCAGTCCCATTCCTCCAGCCGTGACCTTTTCGGGAATTCGTGTGCCGAGCTGGATTTTCTCATCGAATCCGCAGCAGAACTTCCAGGCTTCATCGGCGGAAAACTCTCGGGTGGAGGATTTGGAGGGGCCACCGTCAACCTCGTCGAGCAGAACGCGGCAGTGGAATTCCAGCACCGGCTGGAAGAATCCTGCAGGAACCGCCTTAAAACCCCTGCGAGGACCTTCCTGACAACAATCGGTGATGGCGCCCGGCTCCTGGGGAACCCACAGGAGTCCTGAACAATTGAGGATTGCATTGGCCCATGGGAGATCGGACAATTAGATTGTGGGGTCCGATTGGTATTAAATCGTGCTAAAAGAAAAAAACGCCGATTCGGCAGGCGGCAAATGCCGCCTGCTTCGGCTTTCAGCGAAAGGGCTGGAGGTTCAGATATGAAGTTTAAGCTGGTTCTCGTTCTTGTCGTCTCTCTTCTTTATGCCAGGCAGGCGCGCGCCACCCAGTTTATTCGAGGAGATTCAAATCTCGATGGGCAGGTCGACATCTCTGACCCGGTTACCCTCCTGGGGATCCTCTTCCTGGGAAACGAAGATCCCGGATGCGCAGATGCGCATGACGGGAACGACAGCGGTGAGGCCGACATCTCCGATGCAATCTACATGCTGGCTTATCTTTTCTCCGGGGGCAGTGCTCCCCCCGCCCCCTTTACCGAATGCGGCTGCGATGAAACAGACGGAGATGGACTCGATTGCCTGACACCTGCCGAGGGGTGCTCCGCGGACCCCTGCGGAGTAGTCAAGGTTCCTGTCTGTATCGACCAGGAATTTCTTGCCGCGATGATCCGCCGGGAAGTCCCTCCGACCATCTGCATCGAGCCCGATGCGGCAGTGATCGAGGTTACCGATACCATGACCGCGACTGTCTGCCCCGCTGATGAAGCTGACGAGTGCGAAGGCGCGCCGGGCTGCCCGGTGGCCGTCACAGAAATCACCGCGGTCCTCGACATGGACAACGAACAACTGATTGGCCACATGGAGGGCCATGTCCAGAACCTCACAATCCGGGTGGATTCGGGCTTCGGAGCCCCCAGCAACTGCTTGGTGGATATCGACTTCTCCGGAGACATGATTATCCCCTTCACCACCGGGTGGGATGATGACGATAACCTGATCCTGACCAAGATCCTGCCGATCGAGTTTGACCGCGACAGCGTCGTGATCGACCTCAGCGCGAGCGGTGGATTCATCTGCAACCTGCTCGCCGGCTTCCAGGACCTCTTCATCGAGGACCTCATCATCCAGCTGGAGACCGCCGCTGGCGACCTGCTCTTCGACCTCAACGTCGAGCTCGCCGGGCTTCCCTTCTGCGACCAGGACCAGTGAGCTGAGAGCCCGCCTCAGCGCTTCTTTTTCGCGCCCGGCCTCTTTGCCTTTGCCCCCGCCACTGGTGGACTGTCGTGCCTGGAAGCCTTGCGGGCCGCGGTACGTCCATTCTCCAGCAGCCGGTGGGCCTGTCCGCTCTCGGTAACAGCCGCAGCCTCCCGGCGCACACGTTCGAGGGTCTGCAGTTTTTCCGACAGGTTTGCCCGGCCGAGGGATCGAATTGACCGCCAGGGTTCCTCATCCCTGACATCGACGAGGGCCGGTCCATCCTCTTTCGCGGTGGTATTTACACAAAGCAGTTTCAACACTCTGCGCCCGGCATTGAAGGTCGCGTGGACCGTATCGGCGGGTATATGAGCGACCTCGCCGGTCTTTAATTCACGAACCTCCTGCCCTACCCACTGCTCAGCCCGGCCCTGCAGGATATAGATAATCTCCTCCATGCAGGGGTGGCGGTGAAAGGGGATTCCCTCCGAGCGTGGGACCTCCACCCGGACCATCAACATATCATCACAGTCCACCAGGTCGGGACGACACAGCCAGTCATGCGGTCCCCATGGGTACCGCTCCACCCTCGCCTCCTCCCGAGTCACGAAGGGGCTCTTCTTCCTCTTAACCATCTCTTCTCCACCAACACTTCCACTACCAGTAAAGGCCGGGCAGGCCCCGCGGGAAGATTCCCGCCAGCCGATTCAACAGGGTACTCGTACCAGAAACCCGGGTAATAGACCATCAAGAAACCCGGCTGCCGGGAGGTGACGGACTTCACGAAGACGGATGGAGATTCCATCTGATGAATGGCATACTGCCCAGCTGTCGGGAAAAACCCCCTGCCCCATGCCGCACTCCAGGAGTCAATGAAATGAACAATCCTCTCAAGACAGCACTGGCCGCCGGCGAGGTCCAGGTCGGCAGCTGGCTCAACCTCTGCAGTCCATTCGCCGCACGGTTCCTTGCCCGGGCCGGCTTCAAATGGCTGACCGTCGATGTCGAGCACAGCCCGGTCAACTGGGAGACAGCAGCCCAGATGTTCGGCGTCATCGCCGAGGCGGGAATTGTCCCGCTGGCCAGGGTACCCTCCAATTCACATGAGAATATCAAGCGCTGCCTCGACAACGGAGCCTTCGGGATCGTCGTGCCGATGGTAAATACCGCCGAGGAAGCGCGGGCTGCGGTGGCGGCGACGAAATACCACCCGGAAGGAAACCGCAGTGTCGGGGGGAGCCTGCACTGCCTCAACTTCGGTGTCCCGGCCCCGGAGTACTACGCCGAGGCCAGCAACGAGATCTTCGTCGCCGTCCAGACCGAACACATCGAGGCTGTCAAAAACGCCGAGGAGATCTGCGCGGTACCGGGTGTGGATGCCATCTTCGTCGGCCCCAACGACCTGCTGCAGTCGATGGGAAAAACGCCCGGCATGGAGTCCGATGACCAGGAATTCATCGACGCGATGAACCACCTGCGGGAAACAGCGCTCAAGCACGGTGTCGCACCCGGATTGCACACGCTTCTTCCCGAACAGCTCCGACGCAGGATCGATGAAGGCTGGACCTTCCTGGCGCTGGGAAGCGACGTAGCCCTGATGCTCCAGGGAGCGAAAAACTCTCTCCGGGAGGCGGGAATCGGAGAGGGGGGCGAGTCAGCACGTTACTGATCCTTGCCCGGCTCCTTCTTCTTCCAGCAGGTTCCCTGTTGCCCATCCGCCTCGTTCTGAAGCCGGGCAAGTTGAAAGAGAAGATCCGAAAGCCTGTTGAGATAGGGAATTACCTGCGTGCCGATGGCCTCATCCTTTGACAAGGCGACGACCACGCGCTCCGCCCTGCGGCAGACCGTGCGAGCGAGGTGCAGGGTTGCGCCGCCGACCGATCCACCAGGCAGGATAAACTCCTCCAGGGGACCCAGCTCGTCGCCAAGGGCATCCAGCCTGAGCTCGAGCGCGGCAACCTGCTCCTGCTCTGTCCTGCAGGCCCCGGAGGCTGGCTTGTCCTCCTCCAGGACGGCAAGATCCGCCCCCAGGTCAAAGAGGTCGTTCTGCACCCCGCGCAACCTCTCGGCGCTCACGGCAACGAGACCCTGTGCGATCGCCAGGCCGATGAGGGAATTCAGCTCATCTACGCAACCGCAGGCCTCGATTCGCAGGGAGTCCTTGGACACTCTCTGGCCACCGCCGAGACCGGTGTCCCCCTCGTCTCCACCGCCGGTATAGACCCTGGTGATCCTCATGACTTGCCCCGGAGCTCGCTCAGGAAGATTCCAGTTCGTCCCAGGACACCTTTGTCCCACTATCGATGGCCCTGCTGCAGAGCAGGGACGCAAGGGTCGCGCGGTAGGCGACCTCGATGTCAGCCTCGGGCCTCCTGCCCTCCAGGAGGCTGTCGAGGAATGATTCCATCGCGAGGTGCGTTTCATTCCCACCCGTCCTGCACAATTCGAGACTCTTTCCACAACTATCCCATGCCATAGCATTGGCGACATCCACTCCGGCATGCTCACAGAAAACCAGTTCACTGCTGCCGGAAAAGCGCCTCTCTGGAATCGAGTAGCTCAGGTGGCTGAGCTGAACCTTGGCTCCGCCAGGATATTCAAGAACTGCCCCGTAATGGTCCATGGTGTTCTGGCGCGGCGCGGCAGCGGCGGAATTATTCGTTCCGCCGAGCGCGACAGCTGACAGCGGCGTCGAATCAAGGATCCAGTTGAATACGTCAAACTGGTGGGTACCCTGCTCCAGCACCAGCCCGCCTGACTTTTCACTACGGAAAAGCCAGGGCTTGTTTTTCCTGGCAGATGCAACGCCATGCCATTGAGCCCGGATAAACAGGATCTCTCCTCCCTCGCGGCTCTGCAGGTACCGCACGCTGTCCCTATAGCGCGGGTTGTAGCGCCGCTGCAGGCCACATTGGTAAATCTGTCCCCGCCCCTCGGCCTCCCTGCAGGCAGCACGCAGTTGGCGGCATTCTTCAACCGTCAGGCCAAGCGGCTTCTCACCGTAGACATGCCTTCCGGCTGCAAGCGCCGAGAGGGTATGCGGCAGGTGGCGGTGGACAGGGGTGGCAATAACCACCGCATCCACATCTTTTGAATCCAGGAGGGCCCGGTAATTGGTGAAGCCACGGGGGCCACTCTCAGAGCCCGACATCTGCCGGGCGCGCTTGAGCTTTGCAGGGTCGAGGTCGCAAAGAGCCGTAACCCGGGCCCTTGATGATGACAGGGCTGCTCCCAGGAGCTGGCGCCCCCTGTCGCCAAGCCCGATGAAGCCCAGGCGGACTTCACTGCCGGCACCGGCAGGGTCCGATGCCCTGGTGGCGCTGAGTCCCATCGAGGCCCCGGCAAAACCAGCGGACTGGACGAGAAAATCCCGGCGGGAAAGATCCGAGTTGGTGTCCTGATTGTGGTTATCCATTTGTCATTACCTTCCTGAAGCGAACCATCGTTTGTACACTTTGAGGCGGCTAAAGGCAACGTCAAGAGGGGTAATCAAGTCTGCCGGGCAGGCTGAAACAGGGGGAAACACCTCGCATAAGGCCCTCAAGAGCGTGTTTCAGGCTTTTCAGAGTGATAAAGCTTCTCGCAGGTCAATAAAGCTCCAGGTGTCATTTTTTTGCACCGGCAGATTTATGCGACAGGAGCCATTTGTAGACCTCCTCGTTGGCATAAGCTCTGCTCCAGGAGTTGTGCCCGACCCCCGGATAGATGGTCAGCTTCGCTTTCTTTCCGCCCGCTTCATTGATCTTCTTGATCATCAGCTCGCTGAGACCGGGCTTCACCACGCCATCGGCCCCACCGTGAAATGCCCAGATCGGGATATCGACGAGGTTCTTCGCGCTAGCGGCCTTGCCTCCCCCGCAGATCGGAACTCCAGCTGCGAAAAGCTTCGGATACTTGTCCATTAGATGCCAGCTGCCGAAGCCTCCCATGCTGAGGCCGGTTACGTACATCCGCTGCCGGTCAATCTTCAGCTCACCGGCCACCTTGTTGACGAGCTGGTAGAGCTCCTCGATCTTCCACCAGGTGTTCCTGGGACATTGAGGAGAAATGAGCACGAAGGGGAAATCCTTACGCTTCCTGACCAGCTTCGGCGGGCCCCATTTCTTGACGACCTCCAGCTTGTCGCCCCGCTCACCCGCCCCATGCAGAAAGAGCATGAAGGGAAATTTCTTTTTGCCGTCGTAGCCCTTCGGCACGAACTGCCAGAAGCGCATGGTCACATCCTTGCCGCCGCTCTTGACCTTCAGCTCGCGGGCAACCTGGGTACCGGGAACGAGCTTCTCCTTCGCCATGGCAGAAGTGCAGCAGTTAACGACGAAAAGAAATACGCAGAAGACGGCCGGGATCGAGAGAGAGGTTCTCATCGGGTACTCCATGTGCAAAGGCGCTGAAAAAAGAAACGTGCCCCACAGCCTAACCCCTTTTCAGGGTAACGATCAATCTTCTCGAGCCCAGGTCTTTACCGGCTCAGGCTTCCAGCAGAGAAAAGCTCTCGTCAATTTCCCCGCCCTCTTCCATCGCTTCACAGAGGATCCTGGCGGTGGCCGGCCCCTGGAGGATACCGCTCCTGTAATTGCCTGCCGCAACCCAGAGATTCCCGACACCCGGCCACCTGCCTATGAAGGGGCCACCCAGGCGCAGCGCCTTGGGACGCAGCCCCGCCCATTGCCTGCGAACAGCTTCCTCCCCCGTTCCCGGCAGGACCGACCGGGCTGCAACCAGCAGCTCGGCGAGGCCGTGCGGGGTAACGGAATCATCGTAGCCCACCTCTTCTACCGTACTGCCAAGCCAGATCCGGCCGCCCGGCTTCGGAACCAGGTAGTAGGCGGTAGCCGACCCAGCCAGCAAGAAGTGTACAACACAGGACGGAGGCGGATGCTCGAGCTCGATAGCCTGGCCCCGCACCGGCGCCACCGCGACCCGCCCAGCCCCCATGGAACCAACCACCGCCGGGGTCCAGCTGCCGGCGGCAACGACCACCCGGGTATCCTCTCCCATGCGCGAGGCCCAGGGTTGCGGCAGCAGGGCCCTGCCATCTTTCTCTCCAAGCTTCAGCCGCCCGGCCTCCTGGATGATTTCCACCCCCCTGGCGCGGCAGGATGCTTCCAGGGCGGCCAGCAGTGCGGGTGGATCGATAAGCGCCTCACGATCCAGCTCCAGGCCGATCGACTGCTCCCCCCCATATCCCGGCACCAGCTCCTCGATGCGCTCACGTTCACACCAGGACGCCTTGACGCCGGTCCAGGCCCAGCTCTCAACCTCCCTCTGCGGATCGCGGGGCAGCTCCCGACTCAGGTGAATACACCCACAGGGCCTGTACCCGGTATCAATTCCCGTCTCCTCAAAAAGCTCCGGAGCAAGGGATGCATAGGCCTCCGCCCCCTCCCGGGAGAGGGCTCCAAAAGCCGAGCGAGCGGGTGCCGGCGCCTTCAGGACCCCAACAGCAGCACCACTCGCTCCGCTTCCGGGGCTCTCTGCCTCGAAGAGAGTGACCTTCACTCCCCGCATCGCAAGCCGGCGGGCTACGAAGAGGCCCACAACCCCTCCTCCTATGACTGCAACTTCAGCTTTCATAAAAAACAGCTCCGCTACCCAAGTGGATGACGGTATGAGGTTAACCGAAACAAAGGCCACTGGCATCCCCCTCTAAACCACCTCGAGACCGCAGGTGCCCGTGGCTGGTTCCAGCGGTAAATTAGAAAACCCCGGTCCCGGAACCCTCCCGGTGACGAAAAATAACTGTGTCTCTTACCGACCCCGCCTTATGATCCCGCTGTGGCCCCAAAAACAGCCTCCAAATTCACAAAGGGCGCTTCGATGCCCGGAAGATTTCCTGGATTCGTAATCCTTGCAGCGCTTCTTTGCTGGAGCCTGTGCGGCACCGGCTTGAGCCAGGATGCGAAAAAAATTGCCGAGATCCTCCGCAAGGCGCCTGGGCCGGGAGCAAAAAAAGAACCCGCACAGCAGCCGAAGCCCCGGGAAGGCAAAAAACCGGTACCGGTCTTCCTGCTGCGTGACAAGGGCAGGATTCCCGCCCGGCCCGCCTTCGATTCAATCCGCGTGCGCACCCGGTACGGTGTCCTCGATATTCCCAGCAGGCAACTCGTCACGGTACGCTTTGCGCCAAGACTGGATGCCTCCCTGGTAAAAAAAACAACGGCGCTGCTTGCCCTCATGGAAACCGGGACCGAGACGGACCGGAAGGCAGCCGCCGACTCCCTGCTTTCCCTCGGCCCCCCGGCCCTCGCCCCCATCAAGCACCTCGCGGCGACTGCGGGCGGCAATCTTCCCCCCGCAACACGTGCGATCATTGAAAAACTCGAGATCGAGGCCGGTAAGAATCCACCACCGGAGAACAAAACGACGAAGGCCAGGGATGAGATCCGCACCGAGGAGCTGAGCTTTCGCGGAGAAGTCCTGACCGAATCCTTTGCCCTGAAAACTCTCTACGGGGAGTTGACCATCAGAATTGCCGACCTCGAGGCGATCAACTTCAAGGCCGTCGGACTGATCAATCGCTCCGTGATCGTCACTCCGAACTACCAGCCAAACGGAACCTGGCTCGATAGCAGGCTCGATGTCGGCAAGAACAAGCTCCTGTCGGTCAATGCCACCGGCCAGACCTCGGTTGAAAACTGGAGCGTCAAGGCGGGACCTGCCGGAACGACCCGCTACAATAGCTTCAAATCACAGCAGGGCTTTCCAATGCTCTGTCTCGTGGGAAAGATCGGCAAAACCGGGAAACCTTTCAAGATCGGGGAAAAATACCGCCTGCGCTCGAAGACCGCCGGGCGGCTGTACCTGGCCATCCAGCCTTTCGATTACGAGCCGGGAGGAGTCGATGGGAGATACGAATCCGTAATCTCAATCACCGACGGCCGTTGAGCGGCTTTGCAGCCGACCCCGGCAGAAAACCCTATACCAATCCTGACCTGGAACGAGCTGAAAAGGACTGCTACACCATGCCGGATCTTGAACTTCCCGGATTCGCGGAGATTGAAAGCGCCCGCAACCGGATCGGGGCACACGCGCACTGGACTCCGCTGCTCAGCAGCCGGTCCATTGGCGAGCTCGCCAACGCCGACGTCTGGCTCAAATGCGAAAACCTGCAGAAGGCCGGGGCCTTCAAGTTCCGCGGCGCCATGAACGCCTGCCTGCGCGCGGTCGAGGAGGAGAAGATGCCCGGGGCGGGAGTCATCACCTTCTCATCAGGCAACCACGGGCAGGCGGTAGCCCTGGCCGCAAGGACACTCGGCATCGACGCAACGATCGTGGTGCCCGAGGATATCCCCTCGGTCAAGAAAGCCGCTATCGAAGCCTACGGTGCCCGGCTCGAGATCGCCGGTCTGACCTCGACCGACCGGCACCAGCGAGCCCTCGAGATCTCAGGCGAAAACGGCAGCCTCATCATCCCGCCCTTCGACCACCCCGACGTCATTGCCGGCCAGGGGACCACCGGCCTCGAGATTATCGATGAGCTTCCCGAAGCCGACGCGATCCTGGTGCCCACCGGCGGCGGCGGCCTGCTCGCCGGCGTGGCGATCGCCCTCTCCCACAGGAACCCATCGACCCGCGTGATCGCGGTCGAGCCGGCCGATGCCAACGCCATGGCACTGTCGGTTGCCGCCAGGGAGATCGTCACCCTCGAGAAGGTTCCGGGAACCATAGCCGATGGCTTGAAACCGATGGCGCCGGGGAAGCTGACGCTCAAGGCCGCTCTCGAGCACGTCGACCGGGTCCTGCTGGTCGATGATGATTCAATCCTGCGCGCCCAGCGCCTGCTCCTGGAGCGCGCCAAGCTCCTGGTGGAGCCCTCGGGCGCGGCGGGCGTCGCCGCTCTCCTGTCCTGCGATGAGCTTGCAGGCCTGCGGGTCGTAAGCATACTCACCGGCGGCAATACCGACCTGGAATAGATTCAATTCAGGCAATGCTGCCTCGTGAAGACCCGGATTAAATCATCGAGCTACCGACAGTTCCGGGATCATTAGGATTTTTTACCGGGCCCGGGTTTCAGTAGAATAAGAGCATGTCTGAGCTACCCGCGCTTACAACCAGATCCGGCATCCAGGGAACGGGGAACCTGCGCGCTTTATTTGCAATCGCGCTGGCATCCCTCTTCTTCGAGGCCGGCAGTGCCCGGGCTCTTGATGAGGTCGCGGCCATCGAACTCTTCGAGAAGAAGATCCGGCCCGTTCTCGTCGAGCGCTGCTACAAATGCCACTCCGCCGGGTCGAAGAAGCTCAAGGGCAAGCTGCGCCTCGACAACCTCGAGGGACTGCGAAAGGGAGGGGAATCGGGAGCCGCCATCACTCCCGGCAAGCCGGCAGAGAGCCTGGTGCTTTCGGCGCTGAGGTACGACGAGCTCAAGATGCCACCCGGGGGTAAGCTGCCGGAGGCGGTGGCAAAAGACTTTGAGACCTGGATCCGGCTGGGAGCCCCACTACCGGATTCCTTCGGCAGCCCGGCTCCGGTTGGCGCCGCACAGAGCGCGATTGACTGGCAGGCCGAAGGCGGCTTCTGGTCATTCAGGCCACTGACCGATTACCCGGTTGGAAACGCCGGGGTGGGCACAGCTGCCCGCAACCGGATTGACAGCTACGTGTTCAGGCGGCTGGCAGATCAGAAGCTTCGCCCCCGGGGCGAGGCCGACCGGCGGACCCTGGTTCGCCGGCTCACCTACAACCTTATCGGCCTGCCCCCCACCCCCGCGGAGATCAATGACTTCGTCAACGACAAGAGTCCCCGGGCCTGGGACAACCTGGCTACGCGACTGCTGGCCTCACCCCACTATGGTGAACGCTGGGGGCGTCACTGGCTTGACGTTGTGCGCTACGCCGACTCCAACGGCGCCGATGAGAACAAGTCTTATCCCCTCGCCTACCACTACCGCAACTACGTCATCGATGCCTTCAACCAGGACCGCCCCTTTGATGAGTTTGTCCGTGAACAGCTGGCGGGCGACCTGCTGCCGGACGCGCGCGATGCGGCCATCACCAACCGGAGGTTGACGGCAACCACCTACCTTGCCTTGGGAATCAAGATTGACGCCGAGAAGGACGGAGAAAAAAAACGCTCCGACATCATCGACGAGCAGATCGATACGATCTCCCGATCACTGCTGGGCGTTACGGTTGCCTGCGCCCGCTGTCACGACCACAAATTCGATCCGATTCCGACAACCGACTATTACGCCATGGCAGGAGTGCTCAGGAGTACCGACCTGGCCAATCGAAAGCTCGATTCCGGAGAAAAGCAGGGTCTTCAGAAAGAAATCGACCGCATGGGGAAAGACCTTGAAGAAATGCGCTCTCAAGCTGACGCCCGGATTGCCGGGGAAGCGAGGAAGAATATCGCGGCCTATCTTGAAGGCGCGATCGGAGTGCTCCAATGGCAACGGCACTCTGTGCCGGTAGCCCTGCAGCTCGCCGTGGCCGACACGGCTGCTGCCCCCTATACGCCGGCGAGCTCCACCGTCAACATCGAGCAACTTTCCCGGCATCATCTCCTTCGCGAGGCGGAGACCTACAACCGCGGCACCGCGCGCCCGGATGAAAGCTACGGCAAGGGGATCGGCATCATCTCGGACAAGGGAGCGCCGCTGACCTGGGCCGAGTACGACATCGAATTGCCTGAAGAAGGGATCTACCAGGTTGAGTTCCGCTATGCAGCTGAGGCTTCCCGTCCCGGGAAGCTGTCGATCAACGGCAAGGTCGTCAACGACAAGAGCATGGCACAGGTGACCGGCACCTGGCATCCCGACAGCCAGAAGTGGTTTGTCGAGGGGCGCTACAAATTCAACGCGGGCAGGAACATCCTGCGTTTCGAGGCCGCCGGCCTCATGTCTCACCTCGACAAGCTCGTGGTAGCCCGGGTGAGAGCTCTTTCCTCCCCTGTAACCGAGGCCGAAAACTTCCAGAGAGGAAACGTCAAGCCCTACACATCCGATGATGTGGTCTACATCTCGGACCCCGCGAATACCGCCAGCGTCTATTTCATGGAATACGACATCGAGGCGCCCGTTGACGGCGCCTATTCCCTCCTGCTGCGCTACGCGGCGCTCGAGTCACGGCCGATGGTCCTGTCCGTCGATGGCAAGGTGGTCTCGAAAAAAGCGGTGGCCCGTACCAGCGGCGGCTGGGGCGCGGCCCACCAGAGATGGCATCGCGAGGCCGAGTTCGAGCTCTCCGCCGGCAGGCACACCCTGCGCTTCGAACGAAAAGGCGCCGTCTCCCACCTCGACCAGCTGCGCCTGGTCCCGCCGGTTGCGGGTAATCGTGATCTTCCCTCGCCCACGCAACTGGCCATCAAAAATAAACTCGGCCTGGGAGCACTTCACCAATGGGCCCGGTTCATCGCTACCCAGGACAAGCCGAACGCCCCCTTCCACCTCCTGGAGAATCTCAGCCACGGGAGGGAGAACTTCGTGGCGGGAAACAAAGAGTCCCTCGCCAAGCGTAAGCCGGGCAATCCCATCTCCAGGGAGCTGCTCACCCCGGCCCCGAAAATCCCGGGTGAATTCGCCGCCCGGGCCGGGCTGCTGGTCACCGCAGCCCTCGGCGAAGACCGCATCCCGATGCTCGAACCGCTTCACCAGGCCCTCACCGGGAAACAGGGCCCCTTCACCCCCTACCGCCACACAACCACGCACTATTCCCGGGGCGAACAGGAAACCGTCAACGCCCTCATCCAGTCCATCAGCAAGCTGGAGAACAAGGCGAAGAGTCTTCCAACGATCACCGTGATGGCCGTAAAAGACGCATCGGCAACCGACCACCCTGTCTACATCCGCGGAAATCACCTCCAGAAAGGCCCCATCGTTCCGCGGCGATTCCTGACCATTGTCGAAGGACTCGATCAGGCGGAATATCCGAAGAAGCAGAGCGGACGGCTGCGGCTGGCGAACTCCATCGTCTCCCCCTCTAATCCCCTGACCGCCCGGGTGATCGCCAACCGGGTGTGGCGCTGGCATTTCGGCAGGGCCCTGGTGAAGATCACCGAGAACTTCGGCCACTCTGGCGAACAGCCATCCCATCCTGAATTGCTCGACCACCTCGCCCTCAAGCTGATCGAATTCAAATGGTCGATCAAGAAACTCAACCGGTATATCATCTCCTCCCATACCTACCGGATGGGAGGCTCCTATGACCCGCAAAGTGCGGCTATCGACCCTGGGAACCGTTGGTATTGGAGATTCCAGCCACGACGGCTCGAGGCGGAAGTCATCCGCGACGCCTTTCTCTTCACTGCCGGGCGTCTTGACCGGACATTCGGAGGAGGGCCGACCACCAAGGTGCGCTCCCAGGACCCCTCGCCGGAAAACCTGCGACAGAACCGGGCCTTCTATGAATCGAGCCGGCGTCGCTCCGTTTATCTCCCGATCATCCGAACCAACGTCTACAAGCTCTTCACGCTC
>JAYGDV010000197.1:0-1776 GCA_046582735.1 Planctomycetota bacterium | reverse complement strand
AGCATGTTTGTCATGTGGCTGGGAGAAAAAATTACCGAATACGGAATCGGTAATGGAACCTCGCTGTTGATCATGGCGGGGATCATATCCGATGTCCCACGGGCTATTGCTTTCCTGCTGGGTAAGGTTATTGCGGCATCCAGCGATGACCGCCCCTATGAGGTCACTACCTGTCTCCTTGTCTTTGGCCTTTTTGTGGCTATTGTGGCGGCAGTCGTGTTTATCACCAAGGGACAGAGGCGAATCCCGATTCAGCAGCAGAGGGCTGTGAAGGGACGTCGGGTTTACGGTGGGCAGCGCCAGTATATGCCGGTCAAGGTCAATGCGGCCGGCGTTCTGCCTGTTATTTTTGCCTCATCTCTGTTGATGATACCGACACTCTTCCTCAGTTCCGTGGCCTTCTCGGGAAGCGGCTGGTTTTTTGGTTTCCTCCAGATTCTCAACAACGCTTTTGCGCAGAATGGCTTTCTCTATGTCTTCTGCTTCATTGGCATGATCATTTTCTTTACCTATTTCTGGACCAGCCTCTACTACAACCCGGTGGAAATTGCCGGGAATATGAAGGAGTACGGCAGCTTCATACCAGGAATCAGGCCCGGTCGGCGTACGGCTGAATATCTCGAGAAGATCTTCAAGCGGATCACGCTCGCCGGGGCTGTGTTTCTCTGTGTGATCGCCCTGGTCCCGACTGTTCTTGCAGCTAATATCGAGGGCATGAACTTCATCGTAACCCAGTTCCTTGGGGGGACGGGAATCCTGATCGTGGTGGGTGTGAGCCTTGACTTCGTTGAAAAGATTGAGGCCCAATTGCTCGTCAGGCAATACGAGGGCTTCATGCGAGGGGGAGACACTCCTCGCGGAGGTAGCGGTGGCTCGGATAAAAAACCGGTTGCAACGCAATAAAGAAGCGGGCACTCCCGCAGCCCTCCCGGGGCGGAGATGATCTCTTACAAGACCCCTGAAGAGATCGAGAAAATGCAGGCTGCTGGACAATTGGTGGCCGAGACCCATCGCATGGTTCGCGATGCTGTCGAGCCTGGTCTGTCGACCCTGGATCTCGATGTGCTCATCCGGGACTTCGTTCTTGAGCGAGGTGGGCAGCTGCTCTTTTACAGGTATAAGGGCTTTCCCGCCAACTCCTGTATCTCCATCAACGAGGAGGTGGTTCACGGTATTCCAAGGGAACGCCGCAAGTTGAAATCGGGAGATGTCGTGAGTGTTGATATCGGGGTCAAGCTCAAGGGATATTGCGGTGATTCTGCCTGGACGTACAAGGTGGGCGAGATCGATGAGCAGGCTGCCTCATTAATGGCGGTGGGGGAGGAATCTCTCTCAAGAGGGATTGCCGTTTGCCGGCCGGGCGGAAAGATCTCGGATATCGGCAGGGCTATTCAGACCTACGTGGAAGGCAGGGGCTATCATGTGGTCAAGAAGTATGTCGGACATGGAGTAGGGGTTGAGCTACACGAAGATCCCCAGGTTCCCAATTATGTAGACAGGAGTATCTTGTTACAGGATCATGACTTACGAGAAGGCCTGGTCATTGCAATAGAGCCGATGGTAAATCTCGGTACGGAGGATACCGAGGTGCTCAATGACGGCTGGACGGTAGTTACGAAGGACAGGGGGTTGTCCGTTCATTTCGAGCATACGGTCGCAATAACTGCTGAAGGGCCGAAAATCCTGACGCAGTGTGGGCCTTCGGAAAATTGAAAGGAACTGCAAAGAATACGTTTTTTTCTTTGTATATTCTGACGTTCGTCAACTATACTCATC
>JAYGDV010000185.1:0-2165 GCA_046582735.1 Planctomycetota bacterium | reverse complement strand
CCACGTTATCAAAACCGAAAAGCGGTTCATCGGGAGGAAACGTCGTGGTCGGATCAAAGTCGACCATCTTCAAGGCAAACAAATCCCTGATCGTATTCAGGTATTCCGCCCGGTTCAGCCGGCGCAGCACAACCTTGCCGGCATTCTCCAGGGCCGCCTCGCGCGCCAGGGCCAATGATTTTGTCAGGTGCGCAACCACCTGCCTGGTCTCTGCCTCCGGGGGTTTCTTCGCTTTCTTCGGGGGCATCTCGGCAAGGTTGAGCTGGTCGAGGATTTCCTGGAAGAGCTCGGCCTCTTTGAGCCTTGAGAAATCGCCGGCGAGCTTGTCAAAGCGGCGGTCGCCCTTTTGCTTTTCCGGGCCGTGACACTGGACACACCAGGTCTTCAGAAAAGAGCGGAGCAGCTCGGGGCCCTCAGCCACCGCCACCCCGGGCGAGCACAGGCCGAATGTAAGGACCAGGCACAGTATCCTCATGTCAGGAGATGGTTCAGGTTGGAGGTGCTGTTGGAGAAGCGGTCGGTCTCGACGCCGAGCTGCTGGAGGATCGACACATAAAGATCACAGAGCGGCCGCCCATCCCGCCCATGCCGTTCAAAGCGATGATGCTTCCCGTTTTTGAATCCACCGCCGGCTACCATGATGGGCAGGTTGCGGCTTGAGTGGGAGCTGGCGTTACCCATTCCGCTTCCAAAGAGCACCACCGTGGAATCAAGAAGCGGTCGGCCCTCTGAATCGCGAACAGCCTTGAGCCGGTCGAGGAAACGCGCGAACTGCTGAGAGTAGTAGGTCTCAATGATGGTGAGTTCATTGAGGAGGTCCGGCCGCTTTCCGTGGTGCGTCAGCGAGTGGTAGCCCAGGGTGATCCCATCAAAGGGGAACAGCCGGTTTCCGCCCGGGTGACCGAAGGTAATGACGTTGGTGGCATTGCTCTGCAGGGCCAGGATCATGAGGTCGTACATCACCGAGGTGTTGTAGGGATAGTTCAGGTCTACGACCAGCTCATCATCTCCCTTGATGACCTTGTCACTGGCCCGGGGCTTGGGAACATCGATCCAGTCCTCTCTGCGCTTAAGCTTACGTTCCACCTCGCGAATCGCCGTCAGGTACTCATCCAGCTTGCCCTGGTCGGCCCTGGACAGGCTCGGGTTGAGACGGCGGGCATCCTCGCGCACCACGTCGAGGATGCTGGCATCTTCACGAAGATATTCCCTGGTTCTCGCTTTGACCTTTGGATTGTCGTCGAGAAACAACCGGGCGAACGCCCGGGTCGGGTTTCCCTCAGTTGGGAGAATCACCCCCGCCCTCGACCAGGAAACGCCAGATGAGCCCATGCGCAAAGAAGGGAATCGGGTTTTCTGGCCAATCTTCTCCGCCAGGAGCTGGTCAAGCGACAGGAGCCTCTGGGGATCATCCTTGGTGTCCTTGAGCTCGACCACGTTGAGCAGGGTATTGGAACATCCATGCCCGCCCCCTACCTGGGGGTGGTCGAGGTTGGTAAATACACTCAGGTCCCGGCGATGTTTTTTGAGGGGTTCCAGAAGGGTTGGCAGGGCGTAGTTCGCGCCGGTCTCCCCAGGGAAAAACCCTCCCGGATTCATTCCGTAGGCGGGAGAAACACACACAAAGCGTTTTGCAGCCCCAGGTTTAGCGGGCGCAGCCGGAAGCGATTCGAGAGCCGGCAGGGCAACGCAGGCCCCGAGCCCGCGAAGGAAATTCCGTCGATTCATTGAATCCACCATCTAATTACTCCCGCTCAACCGAGAATTACGTACACAGCAGTATTTATTTGTTTGATGTGCTTTCATCGGTTTCTTGTGGCTGAATCGTCCCGCCACACTCCCCGGGGTACAAGTAAAAATCCTGCACTCAAGCGATGTAAACAATTAAAGCTGCTGCCGGTATTAGCCGGAAGTGTACCTCTCAGCATCATCAAAAAAAACGGCTCCTGCACAACTCATTGTCGTGCAGGAGCTTTCGTGGTCGGGGCGATAGGGTTTGTTCCTGTGACCTTCTGCCCCTGGTGGGAAACCGGAAGCGCTGGTGCGCCGCTGTAGTTCCCACGGACAGTTAAGTCATAACTGCCCCACAGGCCATTTTCTAATCAATGCGGCGGCTGGTCCCCTCGTTACGTTCCGCCAGTACCCTGACGAAATTATGGTGAACG
>JAYGDV010000158.1:0-6700 GCA_046582735.1 Planctomycetota bacterium | reverse complement strand
ATTCCATGAGGTCATCGGAGCTGCCGAGGTTGTCTTCCACCGCTGAGAAACCAACCCCCGATTCGTTTGGAGCCGTCATCGGCAGGCACTTGGAATCAAGCTGTTCCTGGATTGAGGAGAGAACCTGGTCAAAATCAGCGTGTTCTCGATCCACGCGGTTGATTACCACAAAACAGGGCAGGTTCGCATCCCGCGCGATTTCCCAGACCTTCCTGGTATTGGGACGGATCCCCTCATCACAGCAGATCACGATCGCCATCAGATCCGTACCGGCAGTCGAACAATAAACCTGGCCAATGAAATCGCGGTAACCCGGAGTGTCGATAAACTGCAGGAGAGTCTCCTGGATGTCTACACTCGCACAGGCGAGCTCTATAGAGTGGTTGCGCTCCCTCTCCTGGTCATCATGGTCGCAGACGCTGGTTCCATCGTCTACCGACCCCTTCCTCTCAAGGCCGCCCCCGGTAAACAGAAGGCTCTCAACCAGAGAGGATTTGCCGCAAGTGCTGTGACCTGCGAAGGCAATGTTACGAATCTTGTCGGGCGATTTCGCAGCCATCTGGACCTCCATGATATGGTGGGAAACGTCCGAATCTACCGAGAAACGCCTATGGAATCCACTCTTAAAAAACCGCCGTGAACAGACTCCGAAAGATTCCCCGGCAGAAAATAATCAGGGCAGAAAGGAATCAAGATAGAGACGTTCAGCCCGTCGCATCTTTCTGCGCCCGGCAGGATCCTTGTCATCGTAGCCGAGAAGATGAAGAACCCCGTGTATGGCGTAAAGAGCCAGCTCAGCAGGGTAATCGATTCCCCTGCTGAGGGCAGAAGTGCGGGCAGTGTCTACCGATACGACCACTTCTCCAAGCAGGTCATCATCGAGAGGGTCACCCTCCACGGGCTTCCCCTCTGTACGCATGGGAAACGTCACGACATCGGTGGCGTAATCATGCGAGAGGTAATCCCGGTTGAGCTCCCTGATTTCAGCGTCATCGACAAAGCAGACATTAACTCCCAGGCCGATCTCATGATCCTCAAGCAGCCTGATGAGAACCTCGCGCAGGGCCGCCTTCTGCTGCGCATCAAGAGGTCTCTTGCCAAGGAAGTCAATGCCGGGGCCGCTCAAGTGGCCTCCAGCTTCGCTTCATCATCTGATTCCGGAGGCGGCACAGGCTCCCCGGTTTCTTCAGGCTTGTCGCCTGTCTCAAGCTCGGGGTACTCAACCCGCCCGTGGTAAATATTGGTAAGAGTAGCCTCGAAACTTTCCTCGATCTTGTAGAGATCCGCCACCGTGAGCTGACATTCGTCCAGCTGTCCGTCAAAGATCCGTTTTCGGATCATATCCCTGGCAATCTCCCTGAATTTAGCCGGCGTAGGATCCGGAAGGCTCTTGGCGATGGCCTCGACAGAATCGGCCAGCATCAGGACTCCTGCCTCAGGGAAGGAGGGCTTTGGGCCGGGGTAACGATACTCGGTGTCCTCGGTGGAGTTTTCTTCTTCCTCACCCTCCTCCTGGCGCGCCTTGTGGTAGAAAAACTCCACGACCGTTGTGCCGTGATGCATTGGAATCATGTCGATAATCTGCTGGGGAAGCTTCTCCTCGCTTGCGAGGAGAATTCCCTCCTTCACGTGCGACATGATGATGAGCTTGGACATCGATGGTCTCAGGCGGTCATGGATCGATTTGTCCTTCCCCATATTTTCGGCGAAATACTCCGGCTTGTAGATCTTGCCGACATCGTGATACCAGGCTCCTGCATCGGCCAGCAGCACGTTGCCCCCGATTGCATCGGTTGCATCATGGGCGAGTTGCTGCACCCCGAGGGTATGCTGGAATGTCCCGGGTGCCCGTTCACGAAGAACCCTCAGAAGCTTGTTGTTCGGATCTGCCAGTTCAAGGAGGCGGCGCTCAGTCAGCACTCCGAAGGCTACCTCTATCTGGGGAAGCAGGCTGGTGACAATGCCGCCCGAGATCAGCCCCCGACGAGGGCAAAGCCCGGATCAAGCAACCAGTCCCTCAGGTCAAGGTCGGTAATTTTAGAAGTCTCTATCGCCTTGAAACAAAGAACGGCAAGGGCCTGGACCATTCCCGCCTTCAAGCCAACGAGTACAGGCTGTGACTGTTTGCGCACCTGCCTGACACCGAGCACCGAAGCAACTGCTCCAAGGCTGAGGCTGACCGCGAGAACAAATGGATTAAATCCCTCAGCCTGGCCCGGCTGTGCCGAAAGCAAGGTGGCCTGGTAGAGAAGGGCAAGATAGGATGCGACGCCGCCGCACAGCAGGATCGCAACCATATTCCTGTAGGCCAGCCCGGCAATCATCGCCAGGGCGGGCAGTGGCAGGAGGAAGGGAGGCCAATTGACCTCAAACATACCCCAGGAGAAGCTGACGGTCAGCACTATGAGCAGGACGAATTGGTTAAATTTAGCTGTAGACTGAAAAAGAGCCGGCTGAATCTGATTGACGACCAGCACTCCGAGCGCTGTGACCATCACAAGGATCCCGGCAAACCCTACCTGCTCGTGCAGATTCTTTTTGCCGATGTTGAGCAACAGGAGAAGAAGAAACACCAGCACCGCGGTCACGACGAGCCGGAAGATCAGATTCGCCTGCCGAGCGCTTTCTTTCAGGACGACCTCCTGCCCCTGCTGGCGGGACCTGAGGAACTCGTCTATTCTCTTGGCTTTTCGCTTCCTTGCCATCTTTCTCTAAGCCTGCCTCGCGACGAACCCTAGGCCGCCCCCGGCAGTACCCTTTTATTGACCCCTGGACCTGTTCTCATTGTCATGTTTCTCGTAGGCCTCAACGATTTTCCTGACGAGAGGATGGCGTACGATATCCACCTTCTCGAGTTCAACCCAGCCGATCCCGGGAACGCCATCGACAATCGGCCCCACATGCACCAGGCCCGACAGTTGGTCCTCGGGCAGGTCAAACTGGGTAACATCTCCGTTGGCAATGACCTTGGAACCTATACCGAGCCGGGTCAGGAACATCTTCATCTGTGAGACCGTTGTATTCTGCCCCTCGTCGAGAATGATGAACGCGTTGTTGAGGGTTCGTCCCCGCATATATGCCAACGGTATAATCTCAATGATCTCACGCTCAATGTAGCGCTTGACCTGTTCCATCCCCAGGACATCGTTGAGCGCATCATAGAGCGGCTGCAGGTAAGGGTTGACCTTGGCCTGGAAATCACCGGGCAGGAAACCAAGCTTCTCCCCCGCCTCCACCGCCGGACGGCAGAGAATGAGCTTCTGGTAGTCCCCTGCACGCAAACCATCGATGGCCAGGCGAACGGCCAGGTAGGTCTTGCCGGTACCGGCCGGCCCGATGCAGAAGATCATCTCGTTACGCAGTATGGATTCGATGTATTTTTCCTGGCCACTGGAGCGGGCGAGGTTCCTGACGCTCGCTCGCTCCTTCGAAGTCAGCTTTCGCTCTTTGCCCTTGTCCCCGGAAGCTTCCTCTTCTTCACCCTGCTCCCTTTCGG
Organism: Planctomycetota bacterium; assembly: GCA_046582735.1. Taxonomy (GTDB): domain Bacteria; phylum Planctomycetota; class UBA8108; order UBA8108; family UBA8108; genus UBA8108. The sequence continues at coordinate 3,204 of JAYGDV010000158.1, read as the reverse complement.
CATCGGCCTTCAGCCTGGCGATCCGGGACTCGACATACATCTGCGGCAACTCGTCCCCCGCCCTGTAGATTTCTATCATGTCCTGCAGGAGCCTGTGGGCATGATGAACGGATCCCTCTGCACCCTCCAGCTGCACAATACCGTTTCGTGCTGTGACCTGGACCTCCAGGCCGTCACGAATCTCCCGCAGGTGGGCATCCCCCGCCCCGAAAATAAACATGGCCTCTTCCTGGGAAGCCACCTCGATCGCTAATTCCATGTGATGACCGTCAAGACCAGTAGGGGAGGAGGTACCAGAACACGAATCCACTGAAAATAAAGCTGTCGATAATATCCAGAACCCCACCGAACTCCGGCAATAGAGACCCGGAATCCTTGACGCCGTAAAGTCGTTTCATGAGGGATTCGCTCAAATCACCGATAGCGGCGCTGAAAGCGAGAATTATCCCAAGGGCAATCCCAGGTAGCCATCCAAATTTAAAATCGTCTACGTCACAAAAATTCGCAGCCAGCCCGAACCAGGCCCCGGCCAGCAGAAAACCCGCCAGGAAACCTTCTAAAGTCTTATTAGGACTTACCTTAAGGAATTTTGTTCGACCGATGGTCGAGCCGGCTACATAACCACCGATATCCGTTAGTTTCACTCCGAACACAAAAACAGCCCCTGTCAGGACATCCTCAGACCTGCCGTAAATCCTGATTATAAAAGAAAAAAACAAGCCGCAAAGAACGGCCCCCAGGACTGTCCTCGCAACCCGCCCGGCCCCTTCAACAAAATCACTGCGAAACAGAACCGCCAGGAAGGAGAACAGCACCAATGCGAAAACACCGACCATCACCAGTTCCTGTTCACCACCTCCGAATACCAAACCTTCGGTCCCCCAGTCCCAGCAAGCCAGGCCGAGGAACCATGCCGTAGCCAGGAAGCCCGGCAGAGACTGCAGGCCCAGGGCGCTGCCTGTGGCCATCTTTGAATACTCGATGTACCCCACCAGCCCCATCGCCACGAGTATTACCGAGCCGGCCAGCCTTTGCTCAAGCCACGCATCCAGGGCCAGGACTCCGGCGACAAACAGCACCAGGACAACCCCCAGCAGGTAACGAATCTGTTTAGCGCCCAAGCGGTTCCTTCCCGGGGATCTCTCTCCCCCATGCCGCCCTGTAAATCACACCAGAAGGGTGTTTCAAACCTGTCACCTCCCGTTACCCGGGATCCAGTTCAGATCCCGCCGGAGCCTGGTGAGTTCTCGCGGGAAACGCCATCGAGGACCGCACCGTATTTCCGATCACGACTGACATAAGCTTGAACCGCTTGTTCGAGATGCTCAACGTCAAAATCCGGCCACAGCTCGTTGGTTATCCACAGCTCACTGTAAGATGATTGCCAGAGGAGAAAATTCGACAGCCTGTATTCCCCGGCTGTTCGAATCACCAGGTCAGGATCCTTCATCTGCGGATCGTCGAGGTAGGCAGCAAACGAATCCTCGGTCAATTCGTTGAGGCGGTCCGGGTCAATTCTTCCCTCCTTCACCTCCTGGCAGATCCTGCGAACAGCGGTAAGGATTTCCTGCCGGGAACCGTAATTGAGTGCAAGGCGCATAACCATCTGGTCATTGCCGGCGCTCAGGCTCCGGGTCTCCTCCAGTGTCTCCTGCACATCCGCAGGGAGGGAGCTGACATCCCCAATGGTCGTAAGGCGGATCCCGTTCTCCATCAACATGGGACGTTCCCTGATAAGGTAGGTCTTCAGGAGCTTCATCAGGAAACGAATCTCCGCAGAGGGACGTCGCTGGTAATTCTCCGTAGAGAGAGCAAAAAAGGTCGTCTCGCTGACCCCCAGTTCACGGCAACGCGTCGTAATCCTTCTCAACGCGCCCGCCCCCTCCTCGTAACCCCGCATCCTGAGAAGCCCCCGGGTCCGCGCCCAGCGCCCATTGCCATCCATGATAAAAGCAATGTGAGCAGGGAGCTGTTGAGAGGAATAGGCTGCCAAGATCAGTCCCCTTCCCCGTCGGCCCCGGGCTCCAGCCATGGCTCAAGGGTGACGATCTGGGTACGTTCCTTGCCAACCGATACGATAGCGATCGGGCACCCGGCCGCATCCGCGACAAACTGCAGGTACTGCCGTGCTTTCTCGGGCAGCTGCTCAAAGGAACGGCACTCTGCAGTGCTTTCGAGCCAGCCGGGAAAAGACCTGTAATGGGGGATGATTTCACAATCGACCGAGGCCGGAAACTGGTCTGTCTCAACCCCGTCGACGGTATAGGAAACAGCCGCCTTGATCACATCGAGATGATCGAGGACATCGAGCTTGGTCACGACCATGGCATCCACATCGCCGAATTGAATCGCCCGGCGCAGGGCGACAATGTCAAGCCAGCCGCAACGCCTGGGGCGCCCGGTGGTGGCTCCGAATTCGGCCCCCGCCTGGCGCAGGCTTTCGCCCGCCTCATCGTCCATCTCGGTGGGGAAAGGCCCCTCCCCGACCCGCGTAGTATAAGCCTTGGTGATCCCGAGAACCCTCCCCACCTTCCGGGCTGAAAAACCTGTGCCAGCCCCCAGGCCCAGGAATGATGTATTCGAAGAGGTCACGTAAGGATAGGTCCCCATGTCGATATCGAGCAGAGCCCCCTGCGCTCCCTCGAAAAGAATATTGGCGCCAAGGGAATCCTGCTCATGGAGATAGGCCGTCACATCGCAGACCCTCGCCCGCAACCTGTCGGCATAGGCAGAGTACTCTTCATAAACGGACGCTGCATCGATAGGCTCCCGGCCGTGAAGGCTCTCCAGTTCACGGTTTTTCAGGTCCGCTATCCGGGTAAGACGTTCCCTGAAACGATCAGGGTCAACGAACTCCTCCATCCGTATACCGATCCTCGATGCCTTGTCGGTATAGCACGGGCCGATGCCCCTCAGGGTCGTCCCGATCTTCCCATCCTCACTGGCACTCTCTTTTGCCTCATCGAGAGCTCCGTGATAAGGAAGAACAACGTGAGCCCGGTCACTGATCATGATGTTCGCTTCATGGTCGAGGCCATTTTCAAGCAACCCATCAAACTCCTCGATCAACGCCCGCGGATCAATAACGACTCCGTTGCCGATGATGCAGGCCGTTCCCTCCTTGAGAATCCCGGAAGGAACGAGATGGAATATGTACTCCCTGTCACCCACCTGCACAGTATGCCCGGCGTTCGCTCCCCCCTG
>JAYGDV010000099.1:0-11022 GCA_046582735.1 Planctomycetota bacterium | reverse complement strand
GTCTTTTTATCTCTTCAATCCAGGTCTTCCTGTTCATTGTCACAGGGCTGTTTCATTCTGCCCTGAGGGCAGATGTCATCATTACGGAATTCATGGCTGACAATGACAGCGTTCTGGCCGATGAAGATGGTGATTTTTCCGATTGGATTGAGCTCTACAACTCCGGGACGGATTCGGTTGATCTCGCGGGCTGGTATCTTTCTGACGATGCCGAAGCCCTGCAGTCCTGGAGATTTCCAGCCCTGGTTCTCGAGGCTGGTGATTTTGCCGTGGTGTTCGCCTCCGGCAAGGACCGTGCGGCAGTGGGTGGGGAGCTTCACACATCCTTCCGCCTTGACAGCTCGGGAGAATACCTCGCCCTCATCCAGCAGGACGGAGTGACTCTCGGCCACGAGTACGGCCCCCTCTATCCCCCCCAGCGTGAAAATTATTCCTATGGAATGGAGATGCAGGGGCAGGGTGTCGCCAGCGGACGTCTCTTCTTCAGCGACCCGACACCGGGGAGGGCAAACAGCTCCGGGTTTGAGAACTTTGTCTCCGATGTCGTTTTCAGCCAGGACAGTGGTTTTTTTGTGCAACCCTTCGAGGTGAACCTGCAGACAGCGACTCCCGGGGCCACCATCCGCTTCTCTACCGATGGGAGCGCCCCAGCCCGGACGACCGGGACGGTTTATACCGGACCTGTCCAGGTTGCCGACACTACGGTATTGCGCGTGGCGGCTTTTCTCGATGGTTACGAAGCGTCTTATTTCGACACCCGAACCTATATTTTCATCGAGACCCGGGATGGCAATGGCGGGATTCTTAACCAGCCCAGGCGCCCGGCGGGGTTCCCCTTGACCTGGGGGCAGGGAATCCAGGCAGATTATGAGATGGACCAGGATGTAGTCACCGACCCGAGCTACAGCGATGAGATTGCAGATGACTTCCTTGCGCTTCCTTCGCTGTCCCTGGTTTCCGACCTGGATCATTTGTTCAACCCAAGCACGAATCCAGCAACCGGGGGGATCTATTCCAACAGCCGCTCCAGCGGTTCGAATTGGGAGCGTCCCTGCTCGATGGAAATCATCTACCCGGATGGAAGGGAGGGCGTGCAGGCCAACTGCGGAATACGGATTTACGGAGGAATCAACCGACGTCCGGACATTACCCCCAAGCACACCCTGAGACTGCTGTTCAAGAAAGAATACGGTCCGGGAAGGCTTCGTTTCCCTCTCTATCCGGACTCCGAGGTCGACAGCTTTGACACCCTGGTCCTCAGGGGCCATCACGGCAATTCATGGCTGAACCAGAACGCCAGCCAGCGTACCAATGCCCAGTACCTTCGCGATGAGTGGACGAGGGAAACGCAGCTGGCAATGGGACAGCCTGCCGCGCATGGCACCTTCATGCATCTTTACCTCAACGGGCTTTACTGGGGGGTCTACAATGTTGTTGAGCGTCCCACTGCCGCTTTCAGTGCCTCCTATTCCGGAGGTGAGAAGGAAGAATACGATGCTCTCAACTCCGGTGAGGCCGTCGATGGAGACCGGCAGGCGTGGAATGCAATGATGGCAATCGCCGAGGGTGGCCTCGAGAGCCCGGGAGATTATGAAGAGCTCGGCTCCTGGTGTGATATTCCCAACCTGATCGATTACATGATCGTGCAGATGGGCGGGGGTGAAACGGACTGGGACCGTCACAATTGGTATGCCACGAGGCGCAGAGAACCGGGGAGCGGCTACCAGTTTTTCTGCTGGGATACCGAGCATATTTTCCAGAATGTCTCGGTCGACAGGACACGTCTCGATAACGAGAACAATCCAACGCGGATCTTCCAGCGTTTGAAGGAAAACGAGGAGTTTCGCCTCCTTTTCGCTGACCACCTGCATCGGCATTATTTCAATGATGGATTGATGACAGCTGGGGCAGTCGAGGAGCGTTACATGAAGCTCGCTGGTGAAATTCATGCGGCCCTTGCCTGCGAGTCGGCCCGCTGGGGTGACTGGCGCAGGCCGGGGAACGCCTACACCCGGGATGTTGAATGGCTCACCGAGCAACGGCGCCTGCTGGAAACCTATTTTCCCAGGCGTCCTGCAATCGTGATGAACCAGTTCAGCCGGGCTGGGCTTTATCCTTCACATTCAGCGCCTGTTTTTGCGCCGCACGGAGGGGGACTGCCTGCAGGCGGACAACCCCTGGATGTCTCCATGCAGGCCGATGTCGGCAATATCTACTACACAACCGATGGGAGCGACCCCCGCCTGCCGGGTGGGATGACCGGCCCCGGGGCTGTCCGCTACCAGGAGCCCCTGGAGATAAGCGGAACCACGCGCCTCAAGGCCAGGGCTCTCAGGCGGGGAAACTGGAGCGCTCTCAACGAGGCAGTCTACGCCGCCGACACCAGCGACCTGAGGATCACCGAGCTCATGTACCACCCCAGGGAACCGGATGACGACAGCTCCTTCGATGCCGATGATTTCGAATTTATCGAGCTGATGAATGCCGGTGAGGTGGTACTTGATCTGCAGGGAGTGCGGTTTACGGGCGGCTTGCGTTTCGATTTTTCCGAGGGGGCGGTCCCGAGCCTCCAGCCCGGCGAGGTGGTCCTGGTAGTTGAAGATCTCGAGGCTTTTTCCACGCGCTACGATGTCGGCCGGTTGCTGATTGCCGGTGTCTATTCCGGGAATCTCTCCAACTCCAGCGAGGTCGTCACGATCATCGATGCCGTTGGCAGCGAGGTCGCCTCTTTCGCTTATTCCGACAGCTGGCACCCAGCTACCGATGGAGCTGGAAATTCTCTCGAATTGAACGACTCCGACGCCTGGCCCGGTGGACTTGAAGATGAGACAGCCTGGAGCCCAAGTCCCGGCATTGACGGGACCCCGGGAGTGGCCGCCATTGCCGCAGCTCCCCTGGGAGGCTTGCAACTCCCCGGTGACCTGAACCAGGATTCAAACGTCGATATCTCCGACGCGATCTCCCTGCTGGGGCATCTCTTTGTTGGTAATCCCGCAGCGCTCCCCTGTGGGGACGGCACCACCTCGGACCCGGCCAACCTCGAGCTCCTGGATGTGAACGGGGACAGCGGGGTCAACCTCACCGATGCGATAGCCCTGCTGACCTGGCTCTTCCGCGGGGGGGCGGAGCCTGTGCTGGGACGGGAATGCATCAGGATTCCCGGTTGCTCGGAAACCTGCACCCCCTGATTTCAACCCGGCTCCGGGGGAAAACCGCGTTCCAGCCGTCCGCCTGGCGTTGTACAATTCCCCGGTCTGTTTTGAACAGTTGAAGAACCCTTCATTAAAAGGACCGCAGGGAAGATGAATATTGAGCAGATCACCATTGGCGTATTGGCGTTTGTCTTTGTCGGGATTGTATCAGCAACGTCTGCCGATGAGCCGAAGTGGGTTGTTTACGATGGGTTTGACGGTCCGGGCAAGGGCAAGGAGATCGTGCTGATTTCCGGCGATGAAGAGTACCGCTCCGAGGAGGCGCTTCCCCAATTGGGCAAGATCCTTGCCAAACACCATGGGTTCAAGTGCACCGTGGTCTTCTCCCAGGATCCCAAGACCGGCGTTATCAATCCTGACAACAGCCACAATATCCCGGGCCTCGAAGCGCTGAAGACGGCTGATCTCATGATCATCGCGACTCGCTTCCGGGATCTTGTCGATGACCAGATGGCTCACATCGACGCCTATGTGCGCGCGGGGAAGCCCATCATCGGTATGCGCACAGCCACCCACGCCTTCAATATCGGTGGCGGCAAGAAATACTCGAGCTACTCATTCAACCGCAATGGTGGTTTCGGCAAACAGATTCTCGGTGACACCTGGCTCAACCACCATGGTCATCACGGCCGCCAGAGTACCCGGGGCCTGATCGCCAAGGGGCAGGAGAAACACCCCATCCTCAAAGGAATCAAGGATGGCGACATCTGGGGTCCGACCGATGTTTACGGAGTGCGTCCTCTGGCCGCTACCTGCAAGCCCATCGTCATGGGGCAGGTTCTCAAGGGCATGAAGTTCGATGATGAGCCGCTGGAGGGCAAGAAGAACAACCCCATGATGCCGGTCAGTTGGACCAATTCACACAAGGGTGACAACGGAACGACAGGACGAGTCTTTACCACGACCATGGGAGCCGCTACAGACCTTATTGTCGAGGGCTCAAGGCGCATGATGGTCAATGCCGCCTACTGGGCGGTCGGGCTCGAGGACAAGATCCTTGCGGAGTCGAAGGTTGACCTTGTCGGGAAGTTCGAGCCGACACAGTTCGGCTTCGGTAAGTACAAGCGAGGCATCATGCCTTCGGCTCACCTTCTGAAATAGGGAAACCCATCCGGGTTATTTCTTTTCAGGGATGCTGATCTTTCTATTCCAGCTGCTGTGCCAGCCGTGGGTTCGCCAGTTGTCCCTGGTGGCGTAGGAGCGTACCAGGAAGGTGTCGTTCTCGTCTCCCGGGCGATCGGTTAATTCGACGTACAGGACACCGTGCGCCAGCCCGGTCCCTTTTTTGGGGTTGTTGCCCGCGGTCCTGGCCGCACCGGAATCGTCCGGGTTGAAGAGATCGAGTCCATCCTTGAGCTTCGGCGCGAACTGTTTTCCGTTCCAGCGATTGCGGCTCGGCGGTGAGCCGTGCGTGTGCCCATGGAACAGGGCGATCACATTGTAGGCATTGATCGTCTTCCAGAACTCGGCGAGGTCCTCCTTCGGCCAGTCGTATTCCGCGATGAAGGGGGGCAGGTGAAAGTTGATAATGACCGGCCTTCCCGAGGTGCCGACTTTTCCGGCGAGGTCTTTCTTCAGGAAATCGAGGCTCGACCTCGGGGCGTAGTGGTGCCCCGTGCGTTTCTTCTCTCCGAGCCCGACGAAGATCCCCAGGTTGATGAGATGCAGCGGGTCCCAGTCCCAGGAGTAGTGCAGCCCGTTTTCTGATCGCGAGGTGACGCCGGGGCGTTTCTTATTGCGGGCGATGATTCCCTCGATGACGAAGGAATCTCCCTGGGGGCCATCGTGGTTGCCGTGCAATTCGTAGACCGGCCAGGGCAGTCGGCCATCCCCGCCCTTGAGCCCATAGTCGGCCTGGAATCTTTTCCATTCAAAACGCTGCATCGCGGGGTAGTTTCCTCCGCGCTTATCGAGCGAGTCGATCAGGTCCCCGGTGACAATGACGCCCAGGAGGTCGCGTGAAACCTTACCGCCGCCGAGCTTCCTGGTGATTGCTTTGCCCGGAAACTTTTTCAGCACCTTGATAAACCGGCTGTTGGCGATCTCTGCGTAGGGATCGAGTTTTTTTGGAGAGGCGGATTTCTCAGCCTGGTACTGGCAGTCACCGGTGACGATGAACGCGTAGCGTTTGTCTTCCGCCATGAGTACCGCTGCCGGGAGGAGCAAGAGCGTTGCGAACCAACAGGTTCTTATTTTCGGGATGACCATCTATTTTCCTTTCCTGGAGGGGACCCCGGGGACCGGGGAATCCTGGCTGGATTGTTGCCTGAACCACGTGGTCCAGCGGGCCTGGAGCCCTGCGGTGATTTCGGGTTCTTCCTGCGCGAGGTCGCGCAGTTCGGTGGGATCCTTGCTCAGATCGTAGAGTTCCCACTTCTTCTTTTTCCTGACCTGTACGAGTTTCCATTTCCCCTCCCGGATGGCGCGCCCCTTGTTGTGGGAGAAATAGATGGAGTTGTGGCCCTGCCGCTTCTTTCCCTGGAACACACCGGCGAGGGACCGGCCATTCACGGTTATGCGCTGGGAGCCACCGGAGGTCGCCGGCAACCGGGCGCCTGTGATTTCAACCAGGGTCGGCAGGATGTCGACGAGATGGGCGACCTGCCTGGTCAGCCCACTCCGGCTCGCGATCCCCCTGGGCCAGTGGGCGATGAGCGGGGTCCGGATCCCGCCTTCGTGGTCGAATTGCTTGAACATCCTGTAGGGCGTATTTGAAACATTTGCCCACCCGTAGCCGTAGCTCTGGTAGGTAATTTCCGGCCCGGGCATGAGGCCCGGGATGTTGCCGGGCTTCATCTTGCGGCCGTCGCGGGTTTTCTCGGGCAGGTAGGATCCCTTGCGGTTCCTGCCATATTCAACATGGCAGCCGCCGTTGTCAGTCATGTAGAGAAAGAGGGTATTGTCGAAATTCCCCCGCCGCTCGAGAGCTTTGACGATGCGCCCGATTCCTGCATCCATGCTGGTGACCTGGGCTGCATAGACCTCCATGCGTCTCTGTTGCCAGTCCGTGTGCTGGGCTTCTTCCCAGGGGGGAACGTTCGGGTGGCGGGGCGAAAGGGGCGTGTCGGCGGAGATAATGCCGAGCTCTTTCATGCGCCGGTAGCGTTTCTCACGCAGCTTGTCCCATCCCATAGCGTAGCGGCCCTTGTAGCGTGCGATATCCTCCGGGCGGGCGTGCAGTGGCCAGTGGGCTGCGGCGTAGCCGACATAGAGAAGCAGGGGCTTCTTGCGGCCGGCACTCTCGATGTACTTGACCGCATTGTCGCTGATTGCATCGGTGATGTAGTAATCTGCGGGAAGATCCCTGATCCGGATTGGTTGCTTGTCGCGCATCAGGGTGGCGGGCGCGAAGAAGCTGGAGGCGCCGTCGATAATGCCATAGAAGCTGTCAAAGCCGCGGTCAGTCGGCGAGCTCTTCTGGGCGGGTCCGCCCAGATGCCATTTACCGGACATCAGGGTCGAGTAGCCGCTTTCCCGGAGAACTTCCGGGATGCTGGCGCATCGTGGATGGAGGCCTCCGCGGCTAAAGGAGGTCAGGTGCCAGACTCCTGTCAGCATCGCTGCCCTCGACACCCAGCACATGTTCTCGCTGTAGAAGTTGGTGAAGCGAAGGCCGCCGGCCGCCAGCCTGTCGATGTTCGGGGTCTCGATCTCTCCGCCGTAGCAGCCGAGGTCGGAGTAGCCCATGTCATCTGTCATGACCAGGACGATGTCAGGCAGGTCCGCTGCCCGGCCTGCAGCCGAGGGGAGTGCGATTGTGGCAAAGAGCAGGGCGAAAAGGGTGGTTCGTGGCATATTGTTTTCGGGGGTGCAGTGGTTGTTGTCCGGCCACATTGTAATCCAGTGATCCTCCCGGAAAAAGAACCCCCCGGCCCTCCTCTCCGTTCTTCTTGCTTTTTACCAGGCTGAGCTTGAGAGTGGTCTCTTCACCTTGGCAGGTAGCGGGTTGAGTAATGGAAGAATTTGATACGATTGTCATAGGTTCCGGTGCCGGAGGGCTCACCGCAGCTGTAGCTCTCGCTAACTCGGGACAGAAGGTGCTGGTGCTCGAGCAGCATTATCTCCCCGGGGGCTGGACCCACTCCTTTCCCTTGCAGGGATACCAGTTCAGCCCTGGGGTTCATTATCTCGGTGAGCTTCAGCCGGGTGGCATGATGCGCGAGATCTTCGAGGGACTAGGGATGGGAGGGGAGCTCGAGTTTTACGAGCTCAACCCCGATGGGGTTGATCATGTAGTCGTCGGTGATGAGAGGTTTGATATCCCCGCCTGCGTGGAAACCTTCGAGGCGCGTCTTGTGGAGCGTTTTCCCGAAGAAGAGCGGGGCATCAGGAGCTATTTCAGGTTTGCCCGGAAGATTGTCGCCGAGCTGCGGCGCCTTACCAATCTCAGTGGGGGGCTGCTTTCTGTTCTGAAACTGCCCTTTCTCGCCCCCCGGACGGCGATTTTCGGAATGCGCCCGATCGGGAAGATTATCCGCAAATATTGCAGGGACCCCTTTCTGAGAACCATCCTGGAGATCAGGGCGGGTGACCATGGCGTCGACCCGCTTCGGGTTCCCTGTGCGCAACATCTCGGCGTAGAGTCGCATTATTGGAACGGAGGCTGGTACCCGAAAGGTGGTGGGGCCGCTTTGCCGAAGGCCTACCTGAAGCAGCTGCGGGCCGGCGATGGAGAAATCCGCCTGCGCTCACGGGTGGAGAAGATCCTTATCGAGAAAGGCCGTGCGGTGGGGGTCATCCTCGAGGATGGATCAGAACTGCGTGCCCGCAACATCCTCTCCAACGCCGATTCCGAGGTTACCTATCATCAGCTGGTGGGGAAGGAACACCTCTCCGCGGGTCTCCGGAAAAGACTCGCCAGGACAGAATACTCCATCTCGGCAGTGAGTCTTTTCATGGCCTCCCGGCTCGATCCGAGGGCGGCGGGGCTCGATTCAGGCAATTACTGGATCTGCTCAGAGCCGGATGTTTCGGCCACCTATGACTATGCGCTGAAGAAAAATCTCGATGCGGAGGGGGTGCCGCCGGGGCTTTTCCTGACCGTAACGACCCCGAAGGATCCGGGGAAGCTGCAGAACGGGATTCATACGATGGAGGCGTTTTCGCTGGTGTCCTACGATGCCTTCGAGCGCTGGAGCGAGAATGCCACGGGAGAACACGGGCGGGATTACGAGGAGTTCAAAGAGGTACTCAAGGAGCGGATGCTCACCGGGCTGGAACGTGTGGTGCCGGGGCTTCGCGACAGCCTGGAGTTCTGCGATGTGGGCTCTCCCCTGACCAATGATTATTACGTGAACGCCTTCCGTGGGAATGCCTATGGCACGGCGAAGATCGCCGGCCAGATCGGCCCCTTCTCCTTTCCATTGCAGACTGAAATCCCGGGTCTCTACCATTGTGGAGCCTCGACGGTTTCTCACGGTGTCATGGGAGTCATGATCAGCGGCCTCGAGGCTGCGGCGAAGATGCTCGGACGGCCCTCCTCCTCCCTGCTCAATACCCCCGGGGGGCAGGTCACGTTGCATTCGGCCGAGGAGGCTGCATACGCCTCGGCATGATCTTTCGGCTCGGGGTGCGAGTTGACAGCTTTCCGGCTTCCTGTGAACATAGTCCCTTTCCTGTCGTTAACTGCAGGTGGTGTGAATGGAAGTTGCCATGAGAATCATAAAGTTGTTCCTGGTCTCGGTCCTGCTGGGGCCCGGATTGCCGGCTCTTCTCCAGTCAGCTGATGTCGATGTCGAGAAGCTGTCGGCCTATATTTCGAAGGCGCGTGAGGACTGGGGGGTGCCGGGCCTGGCTGTCGCCATCGTCAAGGATGGAAAGGTAGCCCTGGCTCGTGGCTATGGTTCGAGGGAACTGGGCAAGGACAAGGCGGTCGATGGAGATACGCTCTTTGCCATAGCTTCCAACAGCAAGGCTTTCACCTCCGCCGCGATCGCCACCCTGGTCGAGGATGGGAAGCTCGACTGGAACGACCGGGTCAGGAAACACCTGCCATGGTTCCAGCTCTACGACCGCTACGTAACTGAAGAGTTGCGGGTTTTCGAGCTCCTCTGCCATCGAAGCGGGCTGGGTACCTTCAGCGGAGATCTGCTCTGGTACGGAACGAGCTACAGCTCCGAGGAGGTTGTTCGAAGGGCCCGCTTCCTGCCGCCCAAGGGCGTCTTCCGGTCTGATTTCGGTTATTCCAACCTGATGTTCATCGCGGCAGGTGAGGTCATCAAGGCCGCCAGCGGCAAACCCTGGGCGGAATATGTCACGGAGTGGTTCTTCGTGCCTCTTGGAATGAAGCGAACAAGGGCCAGTGTCCTGGAACTGGATAAGGTTGACAACGTGGCAACGCCGCATGGAGAGGTCATGGGGCGGCTCGTCACCTTTCCCTGGGTCAGCTGGGACAGCATGGGTGCCGCGGGTGGGGTCATTTCTTCGGTTCGTGACATGTCGCTCTGGATGAGGATGCAGCTTTCCGGGGGGCACTGGGATGGACGAAAGTACTTCTCCCGGGAGTCATCCCGGAAGATGTGGAAGCCTCATATGCTGACAGGCGTCAGCGCGGCTGACCGCAAGAGGTTTCCCTCGACCCACTTCAAGGCCTACGCCCTCGGCTGGGGAACGCAGGATTATCTCGGCCGCAAGCTGGTGCGCCACGGGGGGGCCTACGATGGAATGTATTCAGGGGTGATGCTGGTTCCGGAGGAGAAGCTGGGGATCGTCGTTCTCACCAACAGCATGACCGGGATCTCTCACGCGCTGATCCTGCGGATGCTGGATGCCTACCTTGGTGGCGGGGAGAATGACTGGGCCGCCGAGTTGCTGCCGCGGGAAAAGCAGGGCAGGCGGAGAAAAGTCCAGATCCAGGAGAACCTGGCCAGAAGCCGGGTAGAGGGCACCAAGCCATCGCTGAAGCTCGCTGCCTACGCTGGCACCTACGGAGGGCAGCTCTATGGAGATGCCGCGATTGAGATGGAGAAGGGGCGCCTGGTCGTGCGTTTCAAGCCGGCTGGGGATTTTGTCGCCGACCTCGAACACCTTCACTATGACACCTTTCTGCTCACCTGGAGAAAGGACTTTCCATGGTTTGGTAAAGGCACCTGCCGGTTTCTTGTCGACAAGGGAGGCAGGGTCGAAGAAATGAAGATCGATGTCCCCAACGAGGACTTCTGGTTCACCGAGCTGGAGTTCAAGCGCAGGTAGGCCGGCCGCCGAAATTTCTCGTCAGTTTTTGTGTCCCGGTTTTGTTAGCTTGTGGGTGGATTCCTGGTTTCTTCTTTCTGACCTGGGTGAGCTGAATGGCAAAGAGAAAAAAGCTGACCGTCCGCCGGGCCACGGCCTGCCTGATGTTCACGGTTCTGCTGGCCTCGCTCCTTACCTGGTATTTCACCCTTGAGACTTTGCCCGGGCGGATTCGCATTGGCGCAGGATCCACCGGTGGGCTCTACCATGATTTCGCGTTGCGAATTAAGGATCTCCTGGAAGCGCGGTTTCCAATGAAGGTGGAGGTTCTTGAAACCAGCGGGTCGAGCAACAACCGGGAGAGGCTGCTGGCAGGAGATGGCCCTGACAGGGTTGACCTGGCGGTGTTGCAGGATGGGGCGGTCTCCATGACGAATTTGTATCTGGTCGCGCCCCTCTACAGGGAATTGCTTCACGTGATCGTTCGCAAAGGGCGGAAGATTGAGTCCATATCGGATCTCGAGGGAAAGCGGGTTGCAGTGGGGCTTGCGGGTTCGGGGATGCAGGTGAGCGCGGACAAGGTCCTCCATCATTACCAGCTCAAGGTGAGCAGGCAGGCTGTCTCCTTCAGTGGATTATT
>JAYGDV010000085.1:0-3357 GCA_046582735.1 Planctomycetota bacterium | reverse complement strand
GCAGTCGGCCCACAAGATCTCCAACGATGTAAGGCTCCTGCAGCGTCTTGGCGAGCTGGAGGAGCCCTTCGAGACCAAGCAGGTCGGCTCCTCGGCCATGCCCTACAAGCGCAACCCCATGCGCATGGAGCGGGTTTCCTCGCTGGCGAAGTTCGTGATCTGCGAGGCCCAGAATGGCGCCTGGGTCCATTCGACCCAGTGGTTCGAGCGCACCCTGGATGACTCCGCCAACCGCAGGCTCTCGATACCCCAGAGCTTCCTGGGGATCGACGCGATCCTGATTCTCATGGTCAACGTGGTGGAAGGCCTGGTGGTCTATCCCGAGGTTATCCGGCGGACTCTCAAGCAGGAATTTGACCTCATGGTGAGCGAGAACCTCATGATGCTCGCCGTCAGGGCGGGTGGAGACCGCCAGCAGCTGCACGAGAGCATTCGTGACCACGCCATGGAGGTCGTCCAGGCCCGCCGTGCTGGCGATGACGAGGCAGACCTTCTCGTCCGGCTGGCCGAAGATCCACTCTTCGAGAGCGTTCGCGACAGTATCTCCGAGGTGTCAGATCCATCCGACTACATCGGCTGCTCGGCAGCGCAGGTGGAGCGCTTCTTCGCCGAAGAGGTTCGCCCTGCCATCGAGCTTTGCGATGATGACTCGGATACGGCTTCCTGGGACGTACGGGTTTGAGTGCCTCCGCCCTGGAAGGTTTCGTGGTTCACAAGTCGAGCCGCAATGTGCGTGTTCGCGTCGGCTCGGAGGTACTGCTCTGCACCCTGCGCGGTCGTTTCCGGGATGAAAAGACGGGGAGATCTCCCGTGGTGGTGGGGGACCAGGTGGTGGTTGAGCCCTGCGGAGAAGGGGAGGCTGTCCTTGAGGAGATCCTGCCGAGGAAGACAGAGATTCGCCGAGCCAGGGCGCTTCGCCGCGGCAACCGCCCGCGTCCCGGGAAGGCTGCCGCCGAGGAACTGGTGGTTGCCGCCAATGTCGACCAGGTGCTTATCGTGATGGCCTCCTGCACGCCTCCGCCGCGCTGGTCGCTTATCGACAGGGTGCTGATCTCCACTGCCTGGGAGAAGGTTGACGGAGCGGTCTGTCTCAACAAGTGGGACCAGGTTGAGGATGAGGACGAGGTGCGGGAAGATCTCGAGGAGTGCCTGGGGGTCTACGAAGCTCTCGGCTATGGCTGCTTTCGATTGAGCGCCCTGGAGTGCACGGGCATCGAGTCGCTCTCCGGCTGGCTGAAGGACAAGGTGACCGTATTCTCAGGTCATTCCGGCGTCGGCAAATCGACCCTCATCAACGCTCTCTGTCCCGATCTCGATATCCAGACCTCTCACGTTAACAGGGTGACGGGCAAGGGGCGCCATACCACCACCGCCGCGACCCTCTACGAGCTTCCCGGCGGCGGCTGCCTGATCGATACGCCCGGCTACCGGGAGTATGGGCTGGCCAATATCGAACAGGCCCAGATCAGCCGCTACTACTCGGAGTTCACCGAACACCTCTCGCGGTGCCGTTTCGGCAACTGTCTTCACCTTGACGAACCCGGCTGTAAGGTCGTTGAGGCGGTTCAAAAGGGTGAAATATCAGATTTACGCTACCAGAATTACCTGCAGATCCTCTCTGCTCAATAATCACCTGGTTTTGTAACATCACTTAGGCCATGCATTTACCGTGGTATGCTTAATTCAGGGCGGTTCCACGGGGAGTTTTCCGCAAGATTCAGACCATTGGTTGCGTCTTAAAGGATATGGCGGCTCGTTTTGAGTTCTGGCCATATGAGTGTTTAGCGAAAATGCTTGCTGAGGACAGGGAATACGTAGAACGGGTACTTACCGGTGAGCCGGAGGTTTTTGAACAGCTTGTTCGAAAATACAACCGCCTTGGAGGAGCCATTGCCTACGGTGTTCTGTCAGATTTCCATCTTGCCGAAGACGTGGTCCAGGATGCCTTTATCCGGGCCTTCGAGGCGCTCGGAAGCCTCAAGGAGCCGGACCGTTTCCGGGTCTGGTTCGCGGGAATTGTTAAACGAAGATCCATCGATGTACTCCGTCAGAGAAAAACTCCCAGGATGCGGGCCGTCAGTCTCGAGGCCGGTGCTGGAGATGGCCAGGGACTGGGGGCAACGATCTCCAGTGATTCAAGGAGGCCCGGCCAGTCCACCGATGATTCTCAGCTCGATGCAGCTGTTCATGCCGAGCGCCGCCGGCAGGTGCTCGCCTGTATTGCAGGACTCGATGAGGAGGACAGGATCATCGTTTCCCTCAAGCACATGGAGGGATTGTCCTACAAGGAGATTGCCGAACTCATGGAGACCTCGGTATCCGCTGTCGAATCCCGCCTGTTCCGGGTTCGCAAGGTCCTGCGAAAGAAGCTCGCCGCCGTGTTGAATATGGACTCACCTGGATCATGAAGACGCCTGATTGCAACTGCAGTACCGAAGCCATCTGGCGCTACGTTGACCGGGAGCTCTCCGCTCGTGAGATGGCCCGGGTCAGCGAGCAGCTCAGGAAGTGCGAAAATTGCCGGAGCATCTACGAGGAGCAGGGCCTGCTGGCGAGGTCGCTCACATCGAGCTTCGTTGATTCGCCCTTCGGTGAGAGCTTCGTGGTGCGCTCGAGGGAGCGCTTCAGTACCGCCGGCATCTCCAGGTCGCCTGAGCCGGGAATCCGGACAATCGAGGGAGGCACGAAGCTCTTCTTCAGATCGAAGACATTCATCAGGACAGCAGCCGCTCTCCTGTTGGTTCCGTTGATTCTCGTTGCCGGCTACCTTTTCAGGTCACCGCTTGCCCAGCCACTCGGCGGTTTACGGGTAACAGGGCGCGACGAGGTGAGCGTACGCACAGTCGATGTACTGGGGCCGGGCAGCCAGGTCCAGCCGTCACCCGGCTACTCGGTCTTTGAGGCCGGAAGGATCTACGATGTTCCGCCCGGCACAACGCTCTCACTCCTGCTGGGAGCAGGTGATGGGCGCAGGGACGGGGTCGCCAGGCTCGATGTCAGCGGTCCGGCCAGGTTTTCGACCGACCCGGATTGCACGGTAGAGAATTTTCATGGAAACCTTATCAGAGGGGTCCTCAGGGCCAGGGTCAAGCATAGACAGGAGGGTGAGACCTTCCTGGTTTCAGCCGGGGGACTCCACCAGGCGCGGGTCATCGGAACGGTTTTCGTGCTTACCACAGATGGGGGTTCCACCAGCCTGAGTGTTGAAGAAGGCCTGGTGAGCTTCGGTACAGTGGGCGAAGACGGCGAATACCTCGAATCCAGCAGGGTAGGGCCTGCCGATGAGGCTGTCACGCTCTCAACGGGAGCTGAGGCGGGCAGCAGTGAGCCTGTCGAGGTCGAACCGGCAACAGTTCA
>JAYGDV010000537.1:0-5978 GCA_046582735.1 Planctomycetota bacterium | reverse complement strand
TACAGCGAGGCAGAGCTTTCAAGATCCGAGTTCACACCGGCTTTCAGGGATCTGATGAAATTCCAGGTAGAACGGGCGCGGGATTACTTCCAGCGCTCCGAGGCCCTCTTCCCTCTCATCGACGCACAGACGCGCTACTGTCCCGTGCTCCTGAAGAGACTCTACTCGAAGATTCTCGACAGGATCGAGCACCAGGGCTACGACGTCTTCAGCCGCCGGCCGGCCCTTTCAAGGTTCCAGAAGTTCTGCATGCTGCTGGCAGCCGCAAGGGATGCCCGCAAAGCCAGGCGTGCAGCCTCGAATAAGTAGCCCGGCTCAGGTGCCCGAGGTCAGGTCAGGGTATTTCATCGAGCGGAGCGAAGTAGGGCCTGATCTTCGGCCAGCTGACCATTATCGAGGTAACGAAGCTCGCCAGGCGGGTGACGATAAACACCAGGGCGTTCTTGCGGTGAAGCCCACGGCCTTCACCTGTACGAAAGAGCCTGCGTCCTACTCGGATGGCGATGATGTAGCAGACGATAGAGATCACGGAGACGATGATGTGGAAATTCAGGAGCGAGACAGGGTCATTCCAGAAAGACTTTAACCCCTGCTCCACGGCACCCGGGCTTTCCCCGCCGGGCCCCCTGGCGGCGACCTCGACGAGAATTACATTGAGCAGATCGACGACAAAACAGGTTGTCATGATCTTCATGTGAATGGCCGCTTCACGCCTGCGGGATAGCCCGTAAGCGAGCCCGCCTACCACGAGAACATTTATTACGAGGGCAACTACTACCAGGGAGCTCATTATTCCTTACCATTCATCCAGATAGGCGACATGAAGATCCTCATCGATGAAATCACATTTCTCGCATCGGACCCCGGGGACTCCCCGGCGAATCTTGACGAGGCCCTCACCACCGCATTTGGGACAAATTCTACAGGGGATAGCGGGAGACAGGGTAGAGATAAGAATCCAGAAAAAAAAACCGGCCACAAGGACGCCTGCCACAGCCACAGGGAGCCAGCTGCCGGCCCACGCGGCAAAGGCGGCTCCCAGTAGAATAAAGACAATCCAGGCTACCAGCACTTTCGACCATCCCTCTTAATTGGCCTCTTAATTGGCCACCTAAATCGGCCATTTCCGGGCATTTTTATCCCGCCGGCGAATTTCCCCTGTAACTCCCCTGACCTTCCAAGTGCCCAGCACAACAAACAGCAGGTAGAGGATAAAAACGACCTGGAAACAAATGATCAGCAGGGAAGAACCCGGGAAGCCTATCCCCGAGGCTTCTGAAAAACTCTTCGTGCCTTCTGAGACTGAAATGTCAACGGCGATCCGCAGAATCCAGCCTGCAAGCAGGCCGAGAAAGAGCCAGCCATAGTTCGCCCGAAGGCGCTGAGCGAGAGCTTCATGAAAGCTGATCTTGTAGGAAGGCATCAGCAGGTCATCGGACAGAACACTTCGCCAGTCACCCTGGAGAAGTTTTTTATCAGGATTGAGAGCCGGGACCAGGATGTGCACCTCCAGCATCCTGACCCTCGTGTGCCAGATATCATAGTACCTGTAGCGCCGAGCCTCGATGCACATGAGCAGGAATACCAGGAAGGAGGCGAAAAGCAGAACAATATGGGAGCCGAAGTCGGCAGGATTGACCGAGCTGAAGGTCCAGGAGAAGGCCGCCATGGTGGTAATGATTGCCCAGTTCGTGGTCAGGTCGAGGCGGTGGCGCCAATCCGTTTCCCGCTGCACCTCCCCCCTGTAGAAGTGGGTCAGCACCTGCAAGTTCTCTGTCGGAAATCGTTCCGGGTCTTTACTGATGTCAGCCAAAATCACTTATCTCCTGGTCAGGCTCAGCAGGCGGCGGGACACCTCATCACACAGCACCTCCTTGAAACCGAATTCCTTCTCGAGATACCAACGCAGGGTCAATTCATCCCTGCTGTTACCGCTGGAGCGCGCAAGGCGCAGAAGCAGGGCCACGCGGTCAATCTTCTCAAGTTTAGCCAGCAGTTTTGCCCGGGAGATCACCCCGGCGAACTGGCCGAGAACCCGGCGCCGAACAGCCTCTGCCGCCTGCTTGATGTCGGTGTTGGAAGGAGTGCTGGCTTCGACCCCCTTTCCAGGGACCGCCTCATGGCGCCACAGGACAATACCCCTGTAGGCATTAATTTTCTCGCCGCTCACCAGGGTCTTCCCCTTGTAGAGAAGATCCACCACGGCGCTGAAGTTGATGGAGACCGTCGTTCTCTCCGCCTCAAGCTGCTCGTAACTGAGCTTGCTCTTCAGCCCGTTCCATTTTTCCTGCAGAACATTGAGACGCCCCTGGTCTTTCATGGCACGCTTCCCATCATTGATGTGAAGCTCGTACTTTTTCCCGGCAATGGTGTAGGTGTCGAGAGATCCCTGGGGTCCAGTGCGGCCGCTCAGCTGGATGCTGACGCGCCGGATCTCTGCACGCGCCCTGGCATCGACGATGAATTCCGGGATCTCACGCTGGAGCCTGAGCATCTCTTCTCTTTCTGCCGAGCTCATGCCCACTCCGCCGACAATAACCGGAATCTGCCGCGTCGCTGTCTCCACATCCTTGGACGCGCTCGAGCGATTGACCTTCACCCTGATCACCAGGTCCGCATCTTCCTTTCTCGGTAAGCCACCGAAATCGGCCTGCACCGCGGCACGAAATCTCGATTGAGCCACCACCCTGTTTTTAACTTTTTCCTCATCCATCTCGAAAGAATAGGAAGGGATCGGAATCTTGCTCTTGGCAACCTCCAGCTTATCGGCCAGCCGGGAATCCTTCTGAAGAGAAAGCGCGGCAGCATAGTAAACAGCGGCCTCTGTATGCCGCCCGGCGGCCTCCGCTGCCTGTGCCCTGGCGGAGAAATCCTCACCTCCCGCCCCCAGGATCCTGCGCCGGTCGGTAACAGAAGATGCTCCCATTGCAAAACAACGCACCAGCAGTTCTTCTTCGCCAAGGCGAAGTGCGGCGGCTTTCAGGGGTTCAAGAAGTCCCGCTGCCCGGGCGCTCAGCTTCCTGGACTCGGCCCCGGCACCATGCTGTCCATAGATCTTCTGCGCACCGGAGAGAGCTGCCGTCAGGGTGAAGATATTGGAACGATTCGGATTGGAGATGAAGGTCTTCGTCCCATCGATAAACTCACGCTCAAGGTTCCCGGCAGCTTCAACCCCTCCCCAGTCAGCAAGAACGGCAAGCTGCGCACCTGCAATATCATTGCTGATAATGAAATTGTTCCAACGGGTATCGAGCCCCATGGAAAAAATCCCGATCTGCCAGGCGCCCGAATCTTCCGCCCGGGAGAGAATACTCTCGAAGCTCGGAATGAACTCCTGGCCATCCAGGCTGAAGCGGATCTTCCCTCCTGCGTATTCAAAGCCAATGCGCACGTAGCCTGCCGGGGAGTTTCGAGTGGCCGATTGCCAGCCCGACCCACCTGCAGGTCTCAGGGGATCACTTGCCGCATAATATCTGTACTCCCCCGTCCCCCAGGGCCGCAGAGCAAAACAGTAAAACCTGTCATCTCCATCCCGGTGCAGGAAAACGCCCGCAAATCCCTTCGGCGCTCCCCCCGCAACCGCGACATCGACGATACCGCGAAAATTCTCGAAACGGGTGGGTTCCAGCAGAACACGGGTTCCATTCACCCGCAGGGAATGCGAAGAGACCCTGAGCCCGGAAGATGCCGCAGAGAAATCTCCACTGGCTGAGAGCTCCCTCCAGTTTCCCGGCGCACTTTGAAAGGTATGAACCACCAGGACATCCTTGCCGGCGCATCCTGAAAACAGGGCCACAAGGAAAAGTCCCATGACGCCCGCGGAACGGCACGAAGAAAAGCATGCAATGGATTTCAGAAGAAGCACGAGGGAGGCTCCTGGCCGGGATATCTCTGCGCCCTGATGGCCGCAGCATCAGGCTGTAGTGTAACGAAGGATCGTTAAAATTCCAGAAACCAGCAGGCACCCGGAAGATTACCCGCAGGGGCGGCGAGCGTCCCGTTTACCCCCGCCGGTAAATTGCGTACCATGACTCCCCGGCTTTCTGCCGGGTTAACCAGCTGGAATCAACGGAGAAGAATACATGTCTGCAGAAGAACGTCTCCAGGCCCTGGAGCTTGAGCTGCCCTCACCCCCTGAGCCTGTGGCCAATTACGTCACCAATATGAAAATCGACCGCTACCTCTACGTCTCCGGGCACGGCCCCGCCCCCCTAGAGGGAGCAAAGCTCACCGGCAAGCTCGGTGACGATCTCGATGTCGAGCAGGGCTACGTCGCTGCACGACAGACGGGTCTCTCCATCCTTTCCACGGTCAGGGCAAGTCTCGGCAGCCTTGACCGTGTAGAGCGGGTGGTCAAGCTGCTCGGCATGGTGAACGCCACGCCTGACTTCCTCGAACACCCCAGGGTCATCAACGGCTGCTCAGACCTCTTCGTCGAGGTCTTTGGCGAAGAACACGGCAGGGCAAGCCGTTCCGCGGTGGGCTTCAGCTCATTGCCGGGAGCCATCGCCACGGAGATCGAGGCAATTTTTCTCATAGCTGAATAAAGGACCACGTCATGCCGACCCAAGAAGGCGCCCGTGAGCGCCTGGCCCGTTTCAAAGAGAGCCTGGACCCGGATATCGAGGCGGCCCTGATCTGCCGGCCCGAGCACCTCCTCTACCTCGCAAATTTTTACCCTCTGCCCAACAGCCTCAACCTGCATGGCAGCGGGTACCTGCTCATCGAGCGTGACGGGCCCTGTACGCTGTTTACCGACAATTGGCTGGCAGGGGATGCAGTGGCAGCTCCCCCCGAGGACTCCAGCCCGGTGGACCTGGTCCTTTCAGCAACCTGGTACGATTGCGTCAAGCCCGCCGTACCCCGAGGAGCGGTGGTTGCCCAGCTCGTTAACGAGACCCTCGAGAAAAAGAAGATCAGGAAAATTGCCGCCGAGGTGTCCTTCCTGCCCCGGCAGGCGGCGGTCGGCGCCGAGACCGTCACAGATTGTGAATCTGTCCTGCTTTCGATGCGGGAGCGCAAATACCCCGACGAGCTCGCGGCGATTCGCAGGGGAGTGCGTACCGCCGAGGCCGTCCATCTGGCATCGCGCGAACTACTCGAACCGGGGATGAGGGAAATCGACTACTACGGCAAGCTGGTGGCCCGGGCGACGAGCGAAGCCGAGGTGCCCTTCGTGATGATGTGCGACCTGGCCTCCGGTGAGCGGGCGGCCGGTGGCGGTGGAGCACCCGGCAAACGGGTCATCGAAACGGGAGACCTGGTGATTCTCGATATTTTCCCCTACGTAGAGGGCTACCGCGGTGACATCACCAACACCCTGGTTGCCGGGGGAAACCCCAGCAGTGAGCAGTCGGAACTTTTCGGGCTGGTGGCCTCCGGGCTTGAAAAGGCAGAGGCGCTCATCAGGCCGGGGACTGCGGCCTCCGCCTTCAGCGAGGTGATCATCGAAACCTTTGAAGCGGCCGGCGAAGAGCTGGTCCACCACGCCGGCCACGCCATCGGCCTGGGGCATCCCGAGGCACCCGAGCTCGTCCTCGAGAGTGACCGGGTCATCGAGAGCGGCATGGTCCTGACCCTCGAACCCGGCGTCTACGGAAAACCCAGCGGCGGAATCCGCCTCGAACATGACTACCTGGTCACCGAGGACGGCTTTGAGCGCCTGTCCAACCACGAGTTGGGGCTCACCTGATAGCGTAGCAAGCCCCTGCTCCTCGCCCGGATTAAATCCTGTCCTGATTTTTCCGGACCTTGCGGATCCACAACTGTCTCTTTTAAAGTATAGTTGCAGGTTGAGGTCCTGGACCCAGACTTACCGTACGAATGATTGAAATGCCGGATAACAGACTGTCTAAGCACGCTGCCGCGCCTGCCCTCAACGTGAAAATATTCCGATCGCCCAGATCTGCATGCGGCCTTGCTGTAGCTCCCTACCTGATGCATATCCCCCTTTGATTCAAAAAATCGCGCTCCTCTTC
>JAYGDV010000466.1:0-2725 GCA_046582735.1 Planctomycetota bacterium | reverse complement strand
CCTCCATCTCTCGCGCCGGGCTGCGTCCCGCCAGGGGGGAGCGTCCGAGCCCCTCGATCTCACCGTCTGCCAGTATGCGGAAGGGCATGTGAAAGAACGGGGCCTCGTTTCCCGGCGGCAGTGTCAGCAGCTCCTCGTTATCCTGGGAAGAGAGGGATGTGAAAGTTTCCTTCTCAAGGTTCCTGATCTGCAGCCGCAGCGAGTCTGCCAGCTCCTTTGAGATGGTTTTCCTGGAGGCATAGAGAAGAACTCCCATGTCGCGGTACTGCTTGTAGGTCAGGTACGCTCCGAGCGAGCAGAGGCCGAGGCAGACGACAATGCTGACCCAGATGGCTGTCTCGTAAATCCGGAGTTTATTGCGAACGGGCATACCGCCAGTTTACCCGATGAGTCGATCATGATTTGTCGGCTATTGTCGAGGCTTGTAAGTTCCTCGCCAATTGGGTTAGAACCTCGTATTGGAGGCCAGTGACGAAATGAACCAGGAAGAACAGACTCGCTATATTGTCTACGATACCGAGTCGGTGGTCGATGGAGCCCTCATGAGCAGGGTGCTCTACCAGGGCGAAGCTCTCGATGGCGCCGGGGCGATCGACCGCTACCTTGAAGATGTGGGTGATCCCGAGGCTTTTATCCCGGTTTCTTTTCATGTTCCCGTGGCGATTGCCGTCGCCAGGGTGTCCGCTGATTTTCGCCTTCTTGACATCTCCTGCCTGGACGATCCCGAGTTTGACTCCATCGCAATGACCGAGATTTTCTGGAAGGGTGTCAGCCACTACAAGGCCGTGCTGGTCGATTTCAATGGGCGCGGATTTGACATTCCCCTGATGACCCTGAATGCCTTTCGGTTCGGGGTTTCCTGCCCGGCTTATTTCAGGGATGACCGCTACGGGTACAGGTACCGCTTTACCGATAAGCATATCGACCTCATGGACTGGATGACCGGGTACGGCGCTTCCCGGATCAGGGGGGGGTTGAACCTGCTTGCCAAGATGCTCGGTAAACCAGGGAAAATGGATACCAGCGGAGACCAGGTGGCGGGACTCTACGCGGAGGGGAAGCTGCGGCAGATCAATGACTACTGTATGCACGATGTCCTCGATACCTACTTCGTCTTCCTGCGAACAAGGGTGCTTACCGGGGAAATATCGATCGAGGATGAACAGGCCCTCGTCGATGAGGCAGGAGACTGGCTTCGGCAGAGGGCTGAACAAGCACCGGCCCTGCAGGTCTATCTCGACAATTTCGGGGCCTGGAATCCCGAGCCTTTCGCCTGAGGGGCGGCCGGTTCAGGCTTTGTCGCAGAGCGCGGAGACACCCGGCAACTCACCGCCTTCGAGGAGTTTCAGGGATGCGCCGCCGCCTGTGGATACATGCGAAACACTTTCGCTGAGTCCTGCTGCCTTGACAGCAGCGGCAGAGTCGCCTCCACCGACGATCGTGGTTGCACCCTGCTCGGTAGCCTCCGCCAGTGCAGCGGCCACGGCGTTTGTTCCGTTTGCAAAGGTCGGCATCTCGAAGACCCCCATCGGTCCGTTCCAGATCACGGTGCCCGCGTTCCTGACGATGTTGCTGTAGAGCTCGATGGTCTGCGGCCCGATGTCCAGCCCCTCGAGCTCGGACGGGATCTCTCCGGCGGGACATACCGTGGTATTCGCATCGTTGTCGAAGGAGTCAGCGGCGAGGATGTCGAGAGGGAGCACCAGCCGGCCGGGGCCGAGGGCTTCGGCCCTCTGGAGAATTCCAGTGGCGTCTTCGAGGCAGGACTCCTCCAGGAGTGATTTCCCGATCTCCCGGCCCATGGCCTTGAAGATTGTATAGGACATGCCACCTCCGATGATCAGCTGGTCAACCTTGTCGAGGAGATTTTCAATCACCTTGATCTTTCCGGAAACCTTGGAGCCTCCCATGACGGCAACAAAGGGGCGGCGCGGATCCTGCAGGGCGCCTCCCAGCAGGTCGAGCTCCTTTTTGAGAAGAAAACCCATCGCGCACTGCGCAACCCTCTCAGCCACCCCGGTTATGGAAGCGTGGGAGCGGTGAGAGGTGCCGAAGGCGTCGTTGATGTAAATCTCCGCCAGCGAGGCAAGCCCCTCGGCGAATTCGGGATCATTGGCTGTTTCACCCGCATGGAAGCGGAGGTTTTCAAGCAACAGGACCCCTCCATCCGCGAGACCCTGGAGCTTTGCCTGGGCCTGGGGGCCAACGCAGTCCTCGGCGAGGGGGACCTCCCGTCGAAGCAGCTGTCCGAGGTGTTGCGCCACAGGCTGGAGGCTGAATTCTTCCGCCCGCTGGCCTCCCGGACGGCCAAGGTGGGACATCAGGATGGTCCGCGCCCCGTTATCCATGAGCCACTGCACGGTGGGAAGGCACTCCCGGATGCGGCGGTCGTCGGTTATCTCTCCCGCCTGCAGGGGGACGTTGAAGTCCGCCCGCACAAGTACGCGTTTACCTCGTACGTCAAGGTCAGTGACAAAAAGTTTCGGCATCTGGAGATCCTGTTGTGCTGTTGATCCGGTGCGTGGTGGTTTTCTGAACGCAACACTCTACGCAGATTGAAGGGGAGCGTCAATTGTTGCCATCGTGCTCCGCCGGCACTCGTTCGCAGGGTTTTTGCTGCGGCGGGAAAACATTGATAGTTGATGGAAACTCTGAATGCGCACCTCTACGATTGATGTGTCGGGCAGACGCTCTTATTCAGATTCTTACAATGAGTGGCCAGTGG
>JAYGDV010000457.1:0-5355 GCA_046582735.1 Planctomycetota bacterium | reverse complement strand
GGCGTCCGATGACAGGGTCGAGCTTGCTTTCTTTGGCCAGCACCGTCAGGTCACGGCCGAAGGCATCGAGAGCCGGAGTCTTGGAGCGGCTTTTCTTGCCGTCCTCGGAGGAGGATGACTGGGGAATCGCGCTCTCGGACTCGGAGTCGGCCCCGAGCAATTCAAGCACCTCGAAGCGCACATCTTCCAGCTTCAGATTGAGGTCAAGCAGAACCTGCGCAGCCACTCCATCGTTTTCACGAATCAGGCCCAGCAGGAGGTGCTCAGTGCCAATGTAATTGTGGCCCAGTTCGTTGGCCTCCTCCATCGACAGCTCGAGCACCTTCTTGGCACGAGGAGTAAAAGGAAGCTGGCCCATGGTGACCATCGATGGTCCGGACTGGACGTTCTTCTCGATCTCGGAGCGAATCTTGCTGATCTCTACTCCCAGGTTCTTCAGAACATTGGCTGCGACACCACTGCCCTCCTGGATCAGGCCCAGCAGTATGTGTTCAGTACCAATGAAATCATGGTTGAACCTCTGCGCTTCCTTTCGCGCAAGGGCCATGACCTTTCTGGCTCGATCTGTAAAACGGTCGAACATTTGACCTCTACCTCCTCGTCTGCCTCAACACTCGTTCAACTGCGCTGAACGGCAGATTATTTCCTTAAAAAAACCGCCTCCCGAACTACTTTACAAGTCCGAAGCAAACTTCTGACAGGCGGTGTTTCCGTGCCCCCCGGGGACAACCAAACCGCCAGTACCGTCTGCCTTGCGGGTGCAAACCACCTTGCGGCTGCAGAACACCCAAAAAACCTATCGACTGCTACTGCCGACCCGCCGAGGCACCTGATTATTTTGAGACTGATTTAATGCATTTCAAGTGATAGTTATGCAACCGGCACTCATTCGCCCTGCTGAAGTTTCTTACGTATATAGGAAGCTCGAACCATATCGCGCTCGAAATCATCAAGCTGGGCTTCCTTCTGTTTCTGTAGATGCGCCGGTTGTGTGAAAAGGAACAACTCGTTGATGGCGCTCATCTTGATGTCCTGGATAATTCCCAGGCTCACGCCCATGCGTACCGCCGAAAGAAGGTCCATGGTCTCCTCGCTGGTAATCACGCGAGCGTATTTCAACATCGCGTAGGCACGCCAGACCTTGTCCTCCATCACCTCGTGCTTCTGCTGCATCAGGTTGTTCCGAACCGTCTTCTCGTATTCTATTATCTTGGGGATCACCACCTCGATGTTTTCGATAATGGCCAGTTCAGATTTCCCCAGGGTGGACTGGTTGGAGATCTGGTAGAAATCTCCCGAGGCCTGGGTACCTTCTCCATAGAGTCCACGAACAATCAGGCCGATCTTCGAAACCGCCTGGAAAACCTTGTCAATCTGGCGGGTCATCACCAGTGCTGGAAGATGCAGCATGACTGAAGCCCTCAGGCCGGTGCCTGCATTTGTCGGGCAAACCGTCAGGTAACCGAACTCAGGTGAAAATGCGTATTCGAGGCAATTCTCCAATCCCGTATCAACCGCGTCCACACGGGACCAGGCCTCACGCAGTTGCAAGCCGGAGCAAAGCCCCTGGATCCTGAGGTGATCTTCCTCGTTGACCATGATACTGACCGTCTCATCGATAGCCAGTCCGACACCTCGAGGTCCCTTGCCGTAGGCATGCTCCCGGCTGATCAGGTGGCGCTCAACCAGGAATTGCCGGTCCAGCATGGGCATTGTCTGCATGGCGAAATAACTCATGCCCCCTGGCATGGCGGCATTCTCCATGCTTTCGCGAATCAGCCTCTCGAGCTTGCCGAACTGCTGCTCATCGGCTGAAGAGAGAAAGGGCTGGCCTCCGAGGTTACGGGCAAGCCGTATACGGGAGCTGATCACAATATCAGCTTCAGGTCCTGTACCTCCCAGCCATTCGCCTGAACTGGATTGAAGATCACTGAGTTTCATTTTCCCGCTGCCACCCTGCTCAACTACTCGATTTCACTTCTTTAAAACACTTCTTCCCGCTCAGGAAGAATGACCTCCCGGATCTCAGATCTCGGAGGGACCTTCCTGCAAACGCTGGATGCGATCACGAAGCTCAGCCGCCCGTTCGTAAGCTTCATCATTGACGGCATGATCGAGATCCGACATCAGATCCTGCAATTCCTTCTGAAGGGCGACCTCTCCACCCGCACGGCTCGGCACCTTTCCCTTGTGCTCGGCACGGCCGTGAATTTTCTCGAGCAGATCACTCAGTTTGACCCGGAATGCTGTATAGCAATGTGGACAGCCGAATTTCCCTGAAGACCTGAACTGCCGGTAGGTCGTATCACAATGCGAACAGGTTTCCACCCCGGCAGCCCCCTGGGATCCCGCGAGGCTCTGAAAGATCTCAGGCAAACCTTCGGCAATACCTTTATCAGAGCCACTCTTCTGCATATGGCTCTTGATCGTGACACCCTTGCTCTGGGCGCAATCTTCGCAAAGGTGCGATTCCATCTTGGAATTGTTGACCACGTCGATCATGTGCACTGATGCATTCTTATTTTTGCAGGATTCACAAATCATGGAATCTTAAATATTTCGCGCAAAGAACCTACCCTGGAACCGTCGTTCACCGAGAAATACGGTCAAACATACGAAAAAACCATCGTGCGGCGGGATTATAACACGGTGGCCGATAAACTTCAGTGACCCGAAAGCTCTTCGTCTTTAGTAGGTCTAACGCCTGAATAGGGCTACCGCACAGGAAAGTCCTGATAATTTATCTCTCACTAAGCCTATACTTGCGTGACCTCGTTTGTTTTTCTGCAGAAAACACCGCTTCTCTGACTTATTTCGGATCAATAGCCACCTGCCCTTTAACCCCAATCTGTACCCTGCCGCCTTTAATCCACTCCTCCTGAGCGCTGGTGAACAAAACCCCGGTGAATATAAGATCTTCCCCCACCCACCTGGGCGTCTTCGTCAAGGCCCCGAAACCAGGAAAAGTCAAAACTCGCCTTGCAAGAAGCGTTGGGCCGGTTGTCGCCCGGGAGCTATACGCCGATATGGCCGCTGATACCCTGCAATGGACCCAGGCTCTCAATCGTTGCAGGACAACAGTATTCTATTCTCCTGCGGGAGACCTCAAAGCCTGCCGTAAACTGCTGCCGAAAGGAACCCGTGAGCCCTTCTTCGAACCCCAGTGCAGTGGTTCCCTGGGAAGGCGAATGCAGGCTGCATTTGTCCATATGTTCCGACCTGGAGCGAAATCGGCAATCCTGATCGGCAGTGACTGCCCCCTGTTGGAAAGAAAGCTGGTCAGGCAGGCCTTCACTGCACTGAAAAATAACGACCTCGTTCTCGGTCCCGCAGCTGATGGAGGTTATTACCTTATCGGGCTACGGCGCCCTGTCCCTGAGCTTTTCCAACTGCGACAGTGGAGCCATCCGGGCGTCCTTGAAGCTACTTTGAATACCGCTTCAAAACTGAACCTCACCTGCAGGATCCTGCCCACCCTGAGCGATATCGACCAGGGAGAAGACCTTCCTCAACTGGGCAGGGAACTCCTCGCTGCCTGGCTGAAATGTCGAAACGGCCGGCGTAAAGACTTTCCCCTGCGTGTCTTCCGGCGGCTATTCTGGGAACTGGGAACACAAATCTATAACCTGGCAACATCGGAACCCCGCCGGCCTCCCACGGAAGTAAAGACCTGGACCCAGAAAGGCTTGACAGCCTTTTGCAGCAAACTAAAATAACCCCAACTACTGCTTCGACTTCTAAGTCTTTTATCTCGCTGTAGTTATTCCTCTGGAAAGCTGTTTTGTGCTTTCCGGGTAGACGGTGCAGCCGTGTGTTCCGCTGTATCCCGTAAAACAGTGGCGGTTTAATAGACTTCTCAGGATGTACTGAATCCTCCTCATTTAATGGGGTGGCATGTGGTCGTTCCTGTGAAGCGGTGGTATGCTGACCGTCTTTAACTCCCTTCTTCGGGAGTCTGCTTTTTAGAGCAGCCTGCTTTTTTCTGACGCAAATTGAACAATCGGTCCTTTTAGCCGCAAACAACTGACATTCAGATTTTTTCCGGGAAGAGAACTGCCAGTGAACTGACTGGATTCCCGGCATAAAAAACACTTACCCGAGAACGGCCTGACCCCATGAAATCCGAAGAGATCCTCAGACTTGTAGACACGATCCATCGCTCGAAAGAAATCGAGAAAGAAATCGTCTTCCAGGGCATTGAGGCTGCACTGCTTTCTGCCGTGCGCAAAAAACTCGGCGAAACCGAAACAGCCACTGTCGTGATCGACAGGGAAACAGGTGAAACTACCGTCACCGAAGACGGCAAGAATATCGATGCCGAAGATCTCGGCCGCCTCGCGGCCATGTCGGGCAAGCAGGTACTCTTTCAGAAGATCAGGGAAGCGGAACGGGACAGGATCTTCGAAGATTACGAAGACAAAATAGGGCAGCTGGTCTCCGGCAGCGTGCAACGGTACGAAGGCCCCAACCTGATCGTCAGCCTCGGAAGAGTCGAAGGTTTCCTTCCCCGAAGCGAACAGGCCCGGGTGAACGATTTCGTGTCGGCGAGCGGATCAAAGCGCTGGTGAAAGACCTGCAGAAAACCACCAGCCGTGTCAAAATCACTCTTTCGAGGACCGACAAAGAACTCGTCAGCCAGCTCTTTGCACTCGAGATTCCCGAGGTCCAGGACAACGTGATCGAGATCAAGGTGATCGCCAGGGAGGCCGGGTACCGCACCAAGGTTGCGGTAACGACCTACGACACCAACGTGGATTGCGTGGGAGCCTGTGTGGGAGTTCGCGGATCGAGGATCAAGAACATCGTCGATGAGTTGTTTGGTGAAAAGATCGATATCGTTCGCTGGAACGAATCGATCGAGGTACTCATTATCCAGGCTCTCAAGCCGGCCGAGATTTCTTCGATGGACCTCGATTACGATGAGCAGAAAGCCCAGATTTACGTCAAACCGGACCAGCAATCCCTGGCAATCGGCAAGCGTGGCCAGAACGTCCGCCTTGCCTCGAAGATGACTGAATGGGAACTCGAGATCAAGCCGATCACAGACGAAGAACTCGAGCAGATGAGAA
This sequence comes from Planctomycetota bacterium, assembly GCA_046582735.1. Classification (GTDB taxonomy): domain Bacteria; phylum Planctomycetota; class UBA8108; order UBA8108; family UBA8108; genus UBA8108. The sequence goes on along the minus strand of JAYGDV010000457.1, from coordinate 286 downwards.
AGGAAGACCCGGATGACATCCCCGACTCTCTGGCAGACACCGAGGAGGAAGCTCCCGAGGCCGAAGAAACTGCTGGCGTTGAGGTTGCCGAGCCTGAGGCTGACGAAACCGCAGAACCTGAAGAGGCTGCCGATGAAGAAGCGGACGAGCCTGAGGTAGAAGAAGCCGCTGAAGAAGAGGCAGCAGAGCCTGAGGCGGAAGAAGCTGCTGAAGAAGAGGCAGCCGAACCTGAAGCGGAAGAAACTGCTGAAGAAGAGGCAGCAGAGCCTGAGGCGGAAGAAGCTGC
>JAYGDV010000415.1:0-4485 GCA_046582735.1 Planctomycetota bacterium | reverse complement strand
GACCTGGGATGAGTCCCGGGTCATTCACGGCAAGGTCGGCACCTATGCCGTGGTCGCCCGCCGCAAGGGAACCGACTGGTACATCGGCTGTCTCAACGCGGTGGAGCCGAGGACCTTGAAGGTCCCCCTGGATTTCCTTCCAGCCGGCCAGGCCTTCGAGGCCGCTGTCTACTTTCGTGATCCCTCGGTCAATACCCGCACGAAGGTCGGCATCTCCCGCCGGACCGTCGATTCGAAAACGGTCCTCGATGTTTCGATGAGCAAGCAAGGTGGAGTGGCGATCCGCATCTGCCCGACCGAGAAAGGATCCTGACCCCGGGTTTGCAGTTGGATGGGTTCCACCTGAGCCTCTCCTTGCCAGTGGCCGCGGACTGTCATAGTCTATGGTCTTGCCTCAACTGAAACATCGAGAAGGTTATAGACATGAAGAGCATGACAACGCGCCTGGTCCTGGCAATTGCCGCTATCGTGACAGCGGGCTCCCTGTTGGCGGCCGACGCGGAGACGGTCAAGAGCGATGTATCGACCGGCCTCCGCCCGTTTTTTGAACGCTTCGACGCCGACCGCGGCAACCTCAACCGCTTCTACAACATCCCGCTCTCAGCCGGCGATCACAAGCGCCGCCTGGCGTTTTACCAGCAGCAGCAGGAGGCGCTCGAGAAGCTCGACTTCGACGGTCTCAGCCGGGAGGGGCAGGTCGATTACCTGCTGCTTCGAAACGAGCTCAGCCATACCCGCAAGAAGATCGTCCGCGAGAGGGGGCTTGATGAAGAGGTGCTGCCACTCATGTCTTTCTGGAAGCCGATCGTCGCCCGGCTTGAGGCCCATCGTCGGCTGGAGCCCGTCGATGGAAAGACGGTTGCGGCCCAGCTCGAGGAGATCGAGGGACAGATCGATGACGCCCGTGGGGCCCTTGAGAGATCTCTCGCCGAGGCAAGGAAACGCTGGGACAAGGAGACAGCGGAGCGGGCTTCTCGCCGTGTTCGTGACCTCAGTGGTGCTCTCTCGCGCTGGTTCCAATTCTACAATGGCTACAATCCCCTCTTCTCCTGGTGGGTGAAGAAGCCTGCCCAGCAGGTTCGTGAGGCTCTCGACCGCTACGCCAAGCTGATCTCCGACCAGCTGGTGAATCACTCGAAGAAAAAGCTGAAGGACCCGGACCGCCTCGTGGGTGAGCCGATCGGCGCCGAGGCGCTTTCTCTCGCGCTCGAGCGTGAGATGATCGCCTACACGCCGGCGGAGCTGGTCGAGATCGCGAAGCGGGAGTTCGCCTGGTGCGACAAGGAGATGGCAAAGGCCTCCAGGGCTCTCGGGTTCGGGGGTGACTGGCGCAAGGCACAGGACCAGGTCAAGAACCTGCACGTCAAGCCCGGGGAGCAGCCCAAGCTGATCAAGACGCTGGCGCTCGAGGCCGAGAATTTTCTCGAGGAGCGCAAGCTGCTGACGATCCCGCCGCTGTGCAAGGAGACCTGGCGGATGCAGATGATGTCCGCTTCGCGCCAGCGGGTGAACCCCTACTTCACCGGGGGTGAGGTCATCAGCGTTTCCTTCCCCACCGACGAGATGGCTCACAAGGACAAGCTCATGAGCATGCGCGGCAACAACATCCACTTCTCGCGGGCGACCGTCCATCACGAGCTGATCCCCGGCCATCACCTGCAGGGTTTCATGACGGCACGCTACCGCCCTTACCGCCGGAGGTTCGGCACTCCTTTCTGGACCGAGGGCTGGGCACTCTACTGGGAGATGCTCCTCTGGGATCTCGATTTCCCCAAAACGCCCGAGGACCGCATCGGCATGCTCTTCTGGAGAAAACACCGCTGCGCCAGGATCATCTTCTCCCTGGGTTTCCACCTGGGGACGATGACGGCAGATGAGGCGGTCGACTTCCTGGTCGAGCGTGTCGGCCACGAACGCCGCAACGCCACCGCCGAGGTGAGGCGTTCGGTGCAGGGCGGCTATTCGCCGCTCTACCAGGCGGCTTACATGCTCGGCGCCCTGCAGCTGCGGGCGCTGGCGCGCAAGCTGGTCGATGGCGGCCGGATGACGCCCCGCCAGTTCCACGATGCCGTGCTCCGGCAGAACTCCATCCCGATTGAGATGCTCCGTGCTGCACTCGACAAGGACGTGAAGCTGACGCGGGACTACGTGCCCGGCTGGAAGTTTGGAAAGGACGGGGCCTCCCGTTAAGGAGAATTACCGGATGAATCTGCGCAGACGGCTGTTGATGAGCCTGGTCATAAGTGCAGGGATAATCGCCTGCCTGTCCGCCTGCCTGGGAGTTGGCCCTCCCGGTGATGAGGGCGCGGGGCAGGAGCCCCGCTGGGAGCAAAGCTACGATGGCGGCTACACCGACCGCAACGGCGCTCATGCCGGCGGCTCGGAGATCATGCACCTGGTGGCGCACAAGGGGAAACTCTACGCGGCCAATGGCTATTGGGTCGATGCCCGCTGGGTTATTCCGCCGGATGCAGAGAAGCAGTCAGCCCAGGTTCTCCGGCTGGATTCTGCAGGGGGACAGTGGCAGGTCGATCTCGACTTCGGCAAGGCCAATGATTTCGGCCTCATCTACATGAAGGGCAATATTCTCAAGTCGGTGACGTTTACCCGCGATGCGGCGGGCAAGCCGCTGGAGAAACCCCGCAACCTGCTGGTGATGGCCTCCGGCGCGAACTTCGAAAGAGGAGGGGCCGTCTCGGCCTGGGTGCGCGACGATGAAAGCGGCAAATGGGCCCACGCCCTCGTTCGCCACGGCTCGACCGCCGGAGGGGTGCGCTGGGTTCCGCGTGACATGGAGGTCTACAGGGACAAGGTGACGGGCATCGAGCGGCTGTTCCTGCTCCTGGGAAATCCGGGTGTCACCTCGGGTGTCTATGACCCCTCTGTTGCGGGCGGGATCCGCTGGGACCGCCACGTCGAGTTTCCCTTTCTCACCACCGGCAGCCTGAAGACACGCCCGCTGGGCCTTACCCGTGCCAATGGTTCGCTCTTTCTCTCCGAGGGCAGTTCGATCTACCGGCGCAACGACGGTCCGAGGCCCACCTACTCGCAGATCCTCAATCTCGAGGAAGACACCGACACAGATGTCGGGGGAATCCGCGGACTGACAACCATTGCCAACCCCAACGGAGAGGGTGAGTCGATTCTCTTTCTCTGGGCCCCCGGTGCGAGATCGCAGAGCCAGGTCAAGCGTCTCGACCCCGATGGGAAGGGGTCCTACAGGCTTCACGACGAGGCCAGCATGGCTGACCTCATGAGCCGGGCCCTTGGCGTCAAGGTTCCCTATACCCTTGGAGCACACAACAGGATGCTGTCGGTCACTGATCCGGGCACCGCGCAGACCGTTCACCTCGTCGGCTTCCAGGGAAACATCCTGTCAAAGGACCACCTGCGCTGGAAGGGAAGCCGTCTCTACGCCGGCGCCCTCTACGCGGTTCGCTCTGCTGACCAGACCTACAGGCTGCTGGAGGTGAACAATGCCTACGCTCCCGGCAAGCCGGTCCTCGTATCGCCGCGCGCCTTCTGCCTCTCTCCCTTCGGTGACGGGCAGCTTTACATCGGCGGTCACGATGCCAGCCGCCTGATCTCCGACGACATGGCCTGGGTCTTCAGGGCGCCCCTGGATGTCGCCCTCGGGGCGAGGAAGGGAGCCGATGCCGGGGCTGCCCGGCCCGCCCTGGCGCCGGCGGAGCGTCTTCTCAAGGGCCCCGTCTATGAGCTGCGCATCTACCACGGCAGCGAGGACAGGTTCGCTCACCTCATCAAGCGCTTCCGGGTTCATACCGACCGGCTCTTCCGCAAGCACGGCATGGAGCCGCTCGGCTACTGGATCCCGACCGATGGCAGCGTGAAGGCCCGGAGGAAATTCGTCTATATCCTCAAGCATCCCTCGCGCTACGCCGCCTACAGGAATTGGAACAGCTTCTCCCGCGACCGCCAGTGGGAGGCGGTGCTCGATATTCCGGAGTTCCAGCGCCTGCTGGCTGAAAAACCCACCAGCATCTTCATGACTGCCAACGACTATTCCGCCGCGGCCCGCAACGCCATCGAGAAGGCGGGGGGAATCTACGAGCTCAGAACCTATGTCACCAACCCCGGCAAGCTCTCGAAGCTCAACGCCCGCTTCCGCGACCACACCACCAAGCTCTTCGGCCAGCACGGGATCAGGAATGTCGGCTACTGGACTCCCTTTGACCAGCCTGAATCCGCCAATACCCTCATCTACCTGGTCCATCACGCCACCCGCAAGCAGGCCGACGCCAACTGGAAAGCCTTCGGCAGCGACCCGAACTGGCGCAAGGTCGCCCGCCAGTCCCAGGTAGATGGCAGGTTCCTGTCAAAGCCTCCTGAGCGCCTCTACCTGGAGCCACTGGATTTTTCACCGCTGAAGTAGAGCCCGTCGCAGGGACGGTTCCTGTGAGCAGGGTTCTCATTCTCTGTGGCCTGCTCTGCTCCAAGACGATAAGATGCGCGGGTCAATGGAAC
>JAYGDV010000409.1:0-5883 GCA_046582735.1 Planctomycetota bacterium | reverse complement strand
CAGCGGCGACATGTCGCGCCAGTATGGATTGTAATGCTGACGGGCTGACTGACGTGTCTGACGCACTGTACAATATTGCATACAGGTTCTCAGGTGGTCCGGCGCCGGCTGCGCCATTCCCCGCCTGTGGTCAGATTGGAGATGTGGACTGCGAAGAGTTCACTTCCTGTAACTGATCATTTGAACCAGTCCTGAGCCGGCAGGCCCAGGGCATTTTGAGGTCTGAAAGAGAGAGGCCCGGGAGTTTCATACTTCCCGGGCCTCTCTCTTTTCATGTTAGGGTTTCGTTAAGATTTCCCGGCTCCAGGCTCTCCCCGGTAATTATGGGCCGTTTTGGAAAATGCTTATTTCTTGGGTATCTAAATGCGGATAGAATCTCGTCAACGTGCGGTTTTTCAGGGTCGTTATTCCCTTGAGGGTCAAGAGGGATAGGCCCGTTAGTATTTCGAAAAAGTGATCCATTTCGTGAGTATTCAATGTACTCAGGTTCCAGGGATCGCAGTTTTCTGCAGCCCTGAAAGTTGATATTCAGAATGTCAACAGGCCTGTTTTCCGGGACCTGGAGTGGATCTTGAACAAGGTCGGGAGGAAAAAATGAGAAGTTCGCTTTCGTATGGATTAATCCTTACAGGATTGATTGTCTTTGGGGCAGGAACTGCTTCAGCGCAGCCCACATTTGATCTTGCTGTGGCTGGTGGAGGGGATGTAGTCGGTGGGGCTGGAGTCCAGGCCATCGAGCTGACCTGTACCATGCAACAGGGCGGAGATGCCGAAGGCGGAGCACAGGGCTGGTCGATCAGCTTGACGGGAACAGGTTGTGCTGCGATCACCGGCATCACCACGGTTGGCACCATGGCTGCCGATGTCTCCCAGGGTGGAATGCGTAATACGGGCTTTGAGAAGAGTGAAGTGACCGCCGGCGCCGGCGCGGGGAGTGACTGCGAGGGACTCAACGGCGCGATCAGCGCTGTGGTACTTTCTTTTACCATGCCGATCACCCTGCCCGGTGAGAGCGTCAACGAGATTGCCAAGCTTGCCGTAGGTGTGACGATTTCCGAAGAGGGAGATAACACCGGAACCGTTGCCTATAGCGATGGTTGCCAGGGAGTAGGTCAGCCGGTTGAGAATACGGTTACCTGGAACGGCCAGACGGTCGATCCTTCTTTCAGCGCAGCCGAAATCAATTGTATTTACGAGGATACCTGCGTAGATGCCCCCTGGAACCTGATAGCCCAGGCAGAGCCCGTCGGCCAGAGCGCGACCCCCAATGACGGCCTGCTTTCGGAATCGGTCGATGATGAGGCAGCTATTTCGGTTCCAGTTCTATCCGGCAATGTCGGCTCCGCTGACGTATATGCTGCAATCGTCAGCAACAACGAGGGCGGTGACGGTGTCCAGGGCTGGTCGCTGTCGGCCGCGGTCAACGGAGACGTCACCCTGACAGGGGTTACGACCGAGGGAACCGCTTCTGCAGACGCCAGCCAGGGTGGCCTGCGCAATACCGGATTTGAAAAGACCGAGGTTGTCGATCCCGCTTCAAACGATGGTCAGCAGGGTGCTGTCAGTGCCGTGGTGCTTTCCTTCACCATGCCGATCACGCTCGACAGTCTCGGAACTGCGACGATTCTCTGCCTTTCGGTTGAATCAGCCTCGGCGCAGGGCCCGGATGCGGTCAACGGCAGTATCGAGTGGTCCGATGGGCTCGTAGGAGCCGGCCAGCCGGTCGCTAACGTGGCGACTGTCGCCGGAGCTACAGCTGATTTCTGCACCTGCCAGAAGTTGAATATCGAGTTCATCGAAGTGGAAGACCCCCGCAACAGCTTTATACGCGGTGACGTCAACAGCGATGGCAAGATGGATATCGCCGACCCGATCAACGTGGTCAACTACCTGTTCCGCCAGGGACCGGCGCCCGCCTGTGCTGACTCAGCAGATGCCAATGATGATGCAAATATTGACGTTACCGACGTCATGCTGATGATCAACCACCAGTTCCGGGCAGGAGCTGCCCCTGCTGCTCCCTTCCCGGGCTGTGGCAAAGATGGAGACCTCGAGGATGCCGATGGCCTCGGTTGTGACAATGACACCCAGGGCTGTTCCTGATCTTCTCTCCTGAACAACTGGTGAAAGCCCCGCAGCAGGTATCTGGCCTGCTGCGGGGCTTTCTTTTTACCAGGAGGAATCTCTCTGAAGAAGAGGGCACAACGGCAGGAGAAAGAGTACTGAGAGGCCTTCAGACGCCTTTAAAAGGCTCTCAGAAGCCTTTGGGGGCTACTTCCTGCAAATGGGGTTTTCGGAGGACTTCCGGCCTTGTGGGTGCAAGCTGCGAGCGTAAAACCAAACAGAAGACTAACAATTACCTGCCGAGGTCAATTTTCAGCCGGGTTATCCTCATTTTTCGCCAGGAAACAGTCCTTATTTTAGCTGTGTTGATGACAGTGTCTAGGGTGAACCCTATAATCTAGATTGGTGTCATTTTATTGTGTTTGAAGTGAACCTGCTTTCGTTTGGTTGAGGCGTCTTTGAGGTCCTTCCTGACTGCTGATTTGCAGCCGGAAAAGAGCCGACGGCTTTCCTCTCGGAAGAAACGAGCCTGCCGTTTGGCTGGTTCTATTGAAAAGAAGGGCGTCTGATTTCAGACGCGGAACCTGTCGCCTGGTAGGGTGCGGGTTGACGAGCGTTGAAGGCTCCCTGGATGAAATAACAAGTTCTTTAGCAGTAATACCTGCCGACGCGCAGGTTATGACTGCATCGATCGATTTTCGCATGATCTATATGCGTGAGGAGAATTAAATGCAGGCCTTGCATACAAACGGGCGACTCTGGATCGTTCTGGTCGTCATGGCGCTGACCCCTGTACTCAACGGGCAGGCCGGAGACTTCGACCTGGAGATCCGGGTGGACCGGGAGGGGGGCTACCGTCCGGACGATACGGTAATGGCTACCCCGGGAATGGTTTCCAGGGCAGCCGGAACCCAGGGCTGGTCTTTCGGTATTCGCCACGATCCAGCCATTTTACGGGCTGACACGGTCACCATGAAGGGCTCTGACGCGGAGGCGGCTCTCGTTAATCCCAGCTTTACTCTCACGGAAATCATTGAATCAAAAGATGGGACCCGGATAGGGATTATCCAGGGTGTCGTGCTCTCCTTTATCGAGCCGGCAGAGGTCCCGGTCTCTGATTTCTTCAGCTTCTGCTTCGCCAACTACACGGTGCTCCCGTGTGAGGAAGACGAGGTCGGTCGCAATACAGAGATCAGGTTTGTTTCCGATCTTTCCCAGCCCGGCCGGGTTGCCGTCGAAATCAATCTCACTGTAGATGGCCGGGCTATTTTGCCGGAACAGATTGACAGCGCTGCCGTTGAGATTGACTGTAGCCTGGCCCCTCCTCCGGAGCCGGACCTTGCCCTCTCATTCGGGCCCAAGGGTCCCTGTGAGCTGCAGGCCGACCGTGAATCTACCGCTGAGATCGAGATCCTGGTGACCAACCGCAAGGAAGACCGGATCGATCTGCAGGGCTGGTCCTATTCCGTAAGTCTCGACCACGAGGTTCTCGAGTGTGTTGCAGTAGCTCCGGGTCCCGACGTTGCTGCTCTCAACGACGGTGCAGGACCTGACTTTCTGAATTACAACCTGGCTGACCAGGATGTGGGTGGAGGAATTACCGGGATCAGTATTGGTGCCGTCGTGCAACTGGGCCCTCCTGGCACTGAGGTTCTCTCGCTGGGAGATTCCTCAACGACCCATCTCGATACTATTACCGTGCGATCGCTTATCAGCCTCACCGGAGATGAATCAAGAGAATCCCCTGTTTCCTTTGTCGACTTCACGCTTGGTGAGGACCGGCCTATGGAGATCGTGTTTGTTGTTAATGGTGATGGGATCTCTCCAGATTTCGCGGCTGAAAAGTCAGTGATTCTACAGGGAGTGCCGGATGAGGTGATTCCCTCGTTCATTCGAGGCGACGCCAACAACGACAGCCAGGTGAATATCGCCGATGGAATCTGGATTGTTCAGATGATGTTCTACGGCGGACGGGTAACCTCCTGTCGTCCTGCGGCCGATGCCAACAATGATGGGAATGTCTCGATTTCAGATGCCCTCTACATCATCAACTACCAGTTGCAGCCCGGGTCGACGAATTTCCCGCTCTACAACCCTCCTCCCGGCCCCTATCCTGAATGCGGAACCGTTGAGACCGTCACGGTCAAGGATTGTCCGGAAGGCTCTCACGTCTGCTTCCCCGTTCCCTGAACGAGCAAGCAGGCCGGGAGCCAGTGTGGGGCTTGCTTTTGTCGACATGGTCGGGAAATCACTGTTTTTTTCGACCTGGAGACATTTGCAGAAGGCAGTAATAAACTTTGTAAGTGCTTTATTTATAGAAGTTTGTGGGCCACGGGTAAGCGTGTTGTTGAATTGGTCCAACTCAGGCCTTAACATTGACCTTATTCCCGTAACACACCCTGTTTGCGATTCTCGCAGACAGAATGGATCTGAATACTGGCAGTTTTTGAGGAAGAATTTCACTGTCAGAACATGCGGGTTTTCCCAGAAGGGGAATTCCGGGCCTCTGAGACAGTCTGGTAGTTCCTCAGTTTATTAAAAGTTCCTGTGGGCCGGCAGAGTCATCTGCTGGTGGGGCAGTTAGTGATTTTTGACAGGATGCCGCCTGTTCCTCCTGTGATACGATCTTCTGGATCTTTCTGGCATCCGATTCAATTGGTTTTCCCCAGAGAAGTGATCATGCTAAGAGAGTTATTCCGTACCATTTGCCATTGCAGTTTCCGCCTGCCGGGTTCCCTGGTGCTTGCAGCTTTGCTGCTTTTGCCTGCCTGTAAATATGATTCGGCGGATGTCGAGTGGACAATTCCGGCCCGCGACGACAGCGAAGTCATCGTTCAGCCGGTGATTGCTGTTCGGCTCAGCAATACTATGACGCTCTCGGATATCGAGAACACCGAGCCCGGGAGTATTCTGGTCACCGGTGACCAGACCAGCGGCGAGTACAGCGGCACGATTGTCGCCGCCAATGAAGCGGATGTCTTTGCAGGGCAGACGACAACCCAGTTCCAGACGGGTGTCACCGAGCTGCCCGATCTGGACAACCCGCTCGATCCAACGGCACTGCCGGAGGACGAAGGGGACAACACCCTTGTATTCATTCTCAATCCCCTCGAGCAGTTCAAGCCCGGTGAACGGATCACGGTAACGGTATCAGAGGATGTTACGGTATTGGGTGTGCCCTTTTCAGGGCCCTATGTGTTTACCTTCACCGTCGAAGGCGGCGGGGCGCGTTCGGAGGGAGGGCTCTTCGTTCGTGAAACCACTCCTCTGCAGGCAGCCGCTTCAGCGGGACTCAGGCCCACTGTAACCGCCTTTCTCAGTGAGGAGATCAGTGCGGGGAGCGAGACAGATGCAGTTGCTGTAAGGGGCAGCCACTCGGGAGCTCATTCCGGCGGCATTGTCCAACTCGGCCAGGGCGGGGAGATCACCAGCCTGACCCATATTCTCGACGCCACCGATAGTTTCCTTCCCGGTGAGGAGGTTAGCGTTACCTTCTCCAGTGACATCGCCAGTGCTTCTTCCGATGCAGTGAGGTTGTCGCCTTACCAGTTGATCTTCCAGGTTCGCCCGGGGGAGAACAAGGGTGGATGGGAGGCTGTAGACCTGCAGCCCCTGGCTCCAGATGAGGCTGTAGCGGTCCTGGCGGCTGATTTCCTGAAGGATTCGGGTTCAGTGGAACTGATCACTGTCAGCTCGACGATCGCCACACTTTATGATTCGTCCGGCCGTAAAGGAACGGTGGAAGCCCCAGCCGGCTGGGTCTTTCTCGATGCGGTAGCAGTCGATGCAGAGGGGAATGGCACATCCCAGGTTGTCGCC
>JAYGDV010000271.1:0-7863 GCA_046582735.1 Planctomycetota bacterium | reverse complement strand
GGTAGCCGTTTTCGTTCAGCACTCCCAGCATCAACTCTGCATCGAGCTTGTTCATCTGACAGCCGAATACCTCGAAATAGACCTTCCGGTCAATTCCTGCCCCTGCTGCCGGCTTAACATCCGCCCGGATCGAATGTTCGTCGCAGGCTCCTTCGCTCAAGAGCCCCTCACCTGCAGGAGCGTCTCCAGGCTGATCTTCACGGCTGAATTCCTCGGCGGTTTCAGCCGGTAATACTGGAAGCCACCGCATATCTATATCCTGTCCCTGCTTAATGAAACCATTCGGCGATAGTAATCGGTCTACCCCGCAAGTCAAGTCTACCGCCCGCCTGCTTCTTACCTTCATTTTGCGGTTCAAACGGGATTCTTGCGGTAAATAGAACTAATGGTAAAATAGGAGACAGAAGAGGGTATCGGCGCAGAGTTGGCGTGCCGGTTCTTTATGAACCAGGCGGAAGTCCGCCAGGAAACACCCAGAGTGCTGAATTCTCGAATAAAACAGCCTGAGAGCACTTCCGCACCTTGCGGATCAAATCAATAAAATGAAACTCAAAAAATGGTCGTGGAAAGAGCTGGATCCGGACGGGATTCCAGCGGAGAACCTGGGTCTGGAATTCGAGGCCACCCTTCTTGAGACTTCAATCGAGAGCGTAGACTGGAAAGGGGCGGGTCCTGCTGCTCCTTCTGCAAGTGAAATCGGCTGTCTCGTCTCCCTCCACGATATCTATTCGCGTCTCAAACAGAAGCACAAAGGACTCCACGTAGACCAGCTACTCGTAAAGCTCTGCCCTGGAGACAAAAAACTCCGCTACAACCTCGCCTGCAGCCACAGCCTTGTGGGTGAAATTGAGCAGGCGTTTGAAGAACTGAAATCAGCAATCGATATGGGGTACGACAATTTCGATCTATTGCTGATTGACGACGATCTCGACAACCTTCGAAACGACCCGCGCTACAGGGATCTCCTCGAAGAATTCGAGTCTACCCTCTGAGCCCGCTGCGCGTTCTCGCTGCTGCCCACCCGGGTTGAAAGAGCGGAAGGCTAGGCGCCGGAGAGGACCTGCCGCAGTGCTTCGACGATTTCCTCTACGGTTCCACCCGCTGTGTAGCCGGCTGCCTTGGCATGCCCCCCACCACCGAAGCCACGGGCAATTTCCTCCGCGTCCACCTGCTCGACCGACCTCAAGCTTACCTTGAAGGTGTCATCCGCAATCTGCGAAATCAGCGCCGCTGCATGTGCACCCCTCACTCCCTTGAGAATATCAATCACTCCATCGAGATCTTCACGGGCAGTCCCGAGATCTTCCATGGTTTCCATGGACACAGAACTCCAGACCAGGCGGCCTCCCAACTCGGCCTTGTGATCCTGGAGTACCTTCCCCCACAGGCGAGTTTTTTGTGATGTCCTCGAGCCGTAAATCAACCCGTACAGCTCCTCTGCTTCGAGACCTGTTTCCAGCAACCTCTCCGCACACTGGAAGGCAAGCCTTCCCGCATTAGCAAAACGAAACCAGCCTGTATCAGTAGCCAGGGCAAGCCAGAGAGCGCGGGCAATGTCCTCGTCGAGCTTAACCTCCAGTTCATCCAGCAGGCAGAGAACCAGGCAGGCTGTCGCCGGTGACTCAGCCAGCACCAGGTGGGAATCAAAAGAATACTCTCCATTGAGTAAATGATGGTCGATACAGACCCGCTTCTGTCCTTCAGCAAAGATGACCGGCTCCAGGACTCCGGCTCTCGATTTCTCACTGGTATCAAGGAGCACACACAGGTCGAATTGTCCCTGCAGTTCGGGCGCACTGCGATCATCGACGACCTCTACCATGCCGGGAAGGATGATTCCCTCAAAACGCTGGTCGACTTCGCTGGCGCTGAACACGCGGGCTTGTTTCCCAAGCCTCCGCAGGCCGAGGGCCAGGGCCGTCGAGCTGCCGATCGCATCACCATCGGGGCTCACATGAGTGGCGATCAGTACTTTTGAAGCTGAGCGCAGTACCCCGGCCAGTTCAGCCAGCACATCGCCGGCAGGGCGCCCGGAAACATCTTCGGGCAATCTTTCAAGCGAACCCGGGGACACTATCGATGACTCCATTTTTCTGAGACGGCAAAACAACTGGGGAACATGCTATTGCATCTGCCCCGGGCTGTCACCGAATGTTCAAAAAACTGCTGCAGGAAGGTACCCATGCCACTTATGACGGATAGCAATAAATGTCTTTTTTTCAAACTCAGGACTAATAGAATATGCCCGTCCTGATCCCGACAGGAAGGGGAGGGGCAAGGTTCGCCAAACTATACCCGGGAGGGTGCTATGCAAACTGGGCGCAAGATCCTGAACCTGCGGAGGGATCGATCCATATCGCAGCAGGACCTCGCACGTTATTGCAACATAACGCCCAGCGCCCTTTCCAAGATCGAATCCGGACAGAACTCTCCGCGTGGAGTAGTTGTCTTCCGGATCGCCAGGAACCTGGGAGTTACAGTGGAGTATCTCCTCGACGAAGAAATCCCCTATCCCTACAAGGGCCTTAACTACCGCCAGGAGGCGGGTGCCGGCGCCGAGCCCGCAAGAGTCCGAACAGAGATCAGCCGGGAAGAGAAAGCCTTTCTCGAGGCGCTAGCGGAGAGCCCTGATATTGTTCGCGAGTTGGCCTACTCCCTGCCTGAGGCCTCACCGGAGCTCATTCGGCTGCTCCACTTCCTCTTCTACCACTACCAGATCGAGAATCCTGGTCCGGGGTTCCTGGAACGCTTTGAAGACATCATCTCTCCGCAACCGGAAGTTGATGAACCCGCCGGCACAAGTTCGTCAAAAAGCGGCAAAAAAGCCTCCCACCGAAAAGCTGCAAAGAAAACTACACCTGCCCGGTCCGGAAAGAAAAAGGCCCGGAAAAGCCGCTCAACCAGGCGCAAGGTCCGCTCTAAAAAGTAATCCTTCGCGGAGCCCAGCCGGACTTCAGGACAGCATTGCAGCCATGGTTTCGCCGAGAAGATCAGGAGTTACAGCAACCTTGGCCCCCGCAGCTTCAAGGGCTGCAACCTTCTCCGGAGCCGTCCCCTTACCCCCTGAGATAATAGCGCCGGCGTGCCCCATTCTCTTTCCCGCAGGTGCGCTCCGGCCTGCTATAAACGCAGCCACCGGCTTGGACATGCCCGCTGAGATGAATTCAGCAGCCTCCTCTTCGGCCGCACCACCGATTTCTCCAATCATCACCACTCCACTGGTCGCCGGGTCTTCTTCGAAAAGTTTAAGCGCGTCGACGAAGCTGGTGCCGATGATCGGATCACCCCCTATTCCGAGACAGGTAGTCTGCCCGAGCCCCAACTCACTGAGTTGATGGACCGCTTCATAGGTGAGGGTGCCGCTCCTGGAGATAACCCCGATGGTTCCAGGGGAATGGATATATCCCGGCATGATTCCTATCTTGCATTCCCCCGGGCTGATCACTCCCGGACAGTTTGGGCCGACCAGCCTGGTTTGCGGGAAATCGCTCTTGATAACCTTCATCACATGGGCCATATCGAGAGCAGGAATCCCCTCGGTAATACAGACCACCAGCGGCAGGCCGGCGGCAGCTGCTTCAAGGACGGCTCCAGCAGCAAAGGCTGGAGGTACGTAAACGACCGATGCGTTCGCACCAGTTTGTTCCACAGCCTCAGCGACGGTATCAAATACAGGGATACCCTCGACATTCTCGCCCCCCCTGCCGGGAGTAACACCCGAGACAACACGGGTGCCATATTCAACCGCCTGGAGAGTGTGGAAGGTGCCCGCACTGCCCGTGATCCCCTGGACCAGAAGCTTTGTGTCTTTGTTTACCAGGATACTCAACTCTCCGAACCTCCATTCACCTGGGCGACGACCGTCCTTGCGGCATCAGCCAGCCCCGCTGCGGATATAAGCTCGAGCCCTGAAGCCTCCAGCAACTGCCTGCCTTTTTCAACATTGGTCCCCTCGAGACGCACCACGATCGGTACATTCATCTCGATGGTCCCGGCAGCCTCGATAATCCCCTCCGCGATCACATCGCATTTCATGATCCCGCCGAAAATATTGACCAGGATCGCTTTCACATCCTTGTCCTCGAGAATGATCTTGAATGCCTCGGTTACCTTTTCCGTTGTGGCTCCCCCGCCGACATCGAGGAAGTTGGCCGCTTCTCCACCGAAATGCTTAATGATGTCCAGCGTTGCCATTGCCAGGCCCGCCCCGTTAACCATGCACCCGATATTCCCATCGAGCTTGATATAGCTGAGGCCGGACTGGGCCGCCCGGGTCTCCAGGGGATCCTCTTCGTCGGGGTCACGGTACTCCAGCAAATCCGGATGTCGAAAGAGAGCATTGTCATCAAAAGAGAATTTCGCATCGAGGGCGAGCAGCTGGCCATCCTCAGTTCTGACCAGGGGGTTGATCTCCGCAAGGCTGGCATCTGTTTCCAGGTAGCACTGTGCAAGCTTCTGCAACAGCTCAGCCATCCCGTCCAGGAGCTCTCCTTCAAGCCCCAGCTTACCAGCAACATTCCTGCCCTCATCAGGCGCCAGCCCCTCCTTCGGGTCAAAGCATACCTTGAAGATCTTCTCAGGAGTTGTTGCTGCAACCTCCTCTATGTCCATGCCACCCTCGGCAGACACCATCAGCACCGGAAGCCCTAGCTGACGGTCCAGGACAATACCTGCATAGAACTCACTGGCGATATCACAAGCCTTGGCAACCAGGATCTTCTTCACCGTTCGCCCCGCTGGTCCTGTCTGGGGAGTTACCAATTGCATTCCCAGGATGGCCTCGCTGTGCTCGCGGACTTCCTCGAGACTGGAGGCCAGCTTGACTCCTCCACCCTTCCCCCTTCCCCCGGCATGGATCTGGGCTTTTACCACCCAGAGAGCTCCCCCGAGTTGCTCAGCGGCGGCCACTGCACCATCTACAGTATCAACCGCTGTTCCTTCCGGCACGGGAACACCGGCCGCAGCAAGAACCTCTTTTGCCTGGTACTCGTGAATCTTCAAGAGAATCCCCAATCTGGGCTATGCCCGGCAAGGGCAACTGACTTATCAATGCCTCCGAATAAGAAGCGTCGATTATAGGAATGGGCCCCGGCACGACAAGCTGAAAAGCCGACTCCCCGGCAAACAAAATCGGCAGAGGATCACCAAAGCTGCCGGGGCGGCAACGACAGCCTGGGGCTTGCAGCTCTAAACCTCATCCGCGACTGGAGGATGCTGACTTCTTCTTACCGAGACGCTTCCTGAGTCGCTCGTAACCGCGGCGGCAGACCTGGTTCGTGCGGTCAAGCTCCTTGACCACCTTCAGGTATTCTCTGACCGCCAGGATGTCCTCGCCCATCGATTCGTAGATGACACCCATCATCGCACGCAAATCAGCTTCCAGGAGCTTGGTATCCTCGAGCTCCGTACTTGCGCCAAGAGCCTGCAGCCCCTGCCTGAGAGATACCACCGCCTTCTCAGAGTTTTCCTGCATGCGGTAAACGCGGGCATATTTCAGGTAGAGACGGATACTTTCTTTTTCCAGTTCTTCGCGGAGAGCCAGAGCTGTCCGGTTGTGAGCACGTCTCTGGAAAGGAAGGCTGTCAAGCTGGGGGATGTCTGCCGCACCAAGGACCTGTATATCCCCCAGGGTCTCCCTGATCTCCTTTTCTGCCAGCCGGTAGTGTTCCAGCGCAGATTGCACCTCGAGTTTCCGCTCCGCCTTGGTGAGCTCAGTCCTCCCCGTTGCAATCCCCCAGTGGCAATCCGCGACCCCCAGTAACGCCGGCAGGTTGGATGAATCCAGCACTCTGCTGGTTTCATATTGATCAAGTGCTTCCTTGAAATTGCCCTGCAGGCGGAGGACATTTCCAAACTCAAAGTGAATCCAGTGAAGATCCTGCTCTGTAGCTTCCGGCAGGGAACTTTCAATGAATCCCTTCAAAATCTCTGCCGCCTGAAGATAGAGTGAGTCTTTCTTCTGCTGCTCTTTCTCTACACGAGCCAACTCCGAATAGAGCAACGTAGCGTAGCTTACATGGGCTTTGAGAAAGCTTGGGTCTTTTCTGCGTGCTTCCCGCAGGTAGCTCGCCGCCCTGTCGTAGCGTTTTTCGACCCAGAATTGGTGCGCCTTAATCCAGAAAATCCGGCTTTCCTTACGGGCATCCGTCTCGACCTTCTGGTTGTTAAGCACCAGGAGTGACTTGGCCCGCATTTGCTCGGAATTTTCCTTCCACCACTGCTTCCACTTTTCTACAGCCTCAGCCCTCGCTGCAGGGGTTCCATCTGCCCTGAAGCCAAAATTATTTCTGGTCGAATCCCGCAGAAGCCTTGCTGCCAGCGCCCGGATACCCGTCTCCTTCTCCCCCCCCAACTCAAGGGCCTCGATAAGAGTAGGGGCCGGGAAAAAGATCCTGTTCCTTACAAGGGCAACTGCGGCAACCATCTTCAGCTCACCCTTGGATTCGTTATAAAGATCGAGAAGAGCCTTGTTCTGGTTCAGCCTGCGCAGGATCTCAACTGAAAGGGACCGCAGCCGTACATCTTCACCTGGCCTGCTGATCAGGTACTTTGCAAGCGGCACAGACTCCTCCACAAACTTCGGATAGAGAACCTTCAGGAGCGAATCCTTAACCGCCAGGCTCCCGTAGACAAGCTCCTGGTAGATCTTGGGTTCGGCAGTTTCCATCTCGAAGGTCACGACCTTCTTGAGGTCGTGAACCTGCAGGATGCGGTCAAGAGACTCCATGACCTTCGCCCTGGCTGCTCCATCAACTCCTGCGAGGCCGCCCCGGGCCTTCTGAACCTTTTCGAGCGCAAAAGTACCGCAACGAACGAGAAACTTCTCAGCCTGCTCAGCGACAGCGGGCTCGCCCTTGAAGAGAATATCGATAGCCTTGTCCATCTCAGTGACAAGCTCGGCTGTGTAATAGTCAGAAGATGAGTTGAGGATCTGGTTTCTGTAATGAACACGCAGGACCGTGTCACGTCGATAGGTAACCTTTGCGCCATTGGCCAGCTCAATCCGAATCTCTGCCCCTGTTTCCTTGATGACCGTACAGGGAACCCTGTGCTGGTTCACTTTCAGGACTACCAGGTCGGTATCCAGTCTCTCTTGCGAGTGCCTCCCTTTGAAGAAATCGATTTTCTCCACATCCGCCTTCAGGATGCGTTTTGCTGCACCCCGGTACTCCAGCGAGATTGCATTCCCGCCCAACTCCACCACGCTGCCATGCTGCACAGAACCATCGGTCAGATGAACCTTGTCCAGTTTCAGGAGTGCCTGCAGGCGAGAGCCCTTTGAAATCGTTTTCTTCGCATCTGGAGCTGGAGGGCCGGTATCGGCCTGGGCAGCCGGGGGCTTTTTATCTTCTCCCCCACCTGTGGCCTTCTTACGAGGGCTTTCCTGGGAAAACCCTGGAAAAGAAAATGCTCCGAACACCAGTACTAGGGGAAAAATGGCTCGCCTGTAACTGCCTTGTTTTCCTGCCAATGGTTTAAGCTCCAATTCTTACTTCAGCCCCTCGTCGGAGGCTTCTCTCTTCACATAAACAACTCCCGGCGAGGCCTTTGCTCTCTCCCCCAAAAACACTGCCTGGTACGGGGGAACAAACTTGCCTTGGTAAAATCAGGATCACTCCTGGCCTGCCGGCAACGTGAGATTGTAACTCTTTCATGCAACATGCAACAAGTAATCTTCCTAACCTATACCTAACAAAGAACTTAAGTCCTTTAATGGAAAAGGGTTTGCGGCCTGAAAAACGGCGATTAATATACCTCGACTATGACAGAACAGCAGAATGCCCCGCCAGGCACCCAGCCCGCAAGTAACAGTCCACAATGGATCGCCAACCTTCGCAAAGGTGACCAGGTAAACGCTGCGAC